>NZ_JBEPFC010000005.1:0-119471 GCF_040301705.1 Streptomyces sp. NPDC000151
GGCCGCGCTCGGCGGGCTGCTGGCGATCGCCGTGGTCGCGGGCGCCGCCTGGGCGTGGGCGCCGCGCCCCGAGCCCGCCGGCACGGCCCGGATCGCGGTGGTACAGGCGGGCGTGGTGGCCGGTCCCGACGCCCGGTTCGCGCGGGGCGAGCGGCTGACCCGCACCCTCAAGGGCCGCGGCGTCGACCTGGTGGTCTGGGGTGAGAGCAGCGTCGGCACGGACCTGACCCGGCGCGCCGACCTGCGCGCCCGGCTGGCCGCGCTCTCCCGCGAGGTGGGCGCCGACCTGCTGGTGAACGTCGACGCGCGGCGCACCGGCCGCCCCGGCATCTACAAGTCGTCCGTACTGATCGGCCCGGACGGCCCGACCGGCGACCGCTACGACAAGATGCGGCTGGTGCCGTTCGGCGAGTACGTACCGGCCCGCGCGCTGCTCGGCTGGGCCACCAGCGTCGGCAAGGCCGCCACCGAGGACCGTCGGCGCGGTACCCGCCAGGTCGTGATGGAGACGGCCTCGGAGTCGTCACCGGGCCTGCGGTTCGGCCCGCTGGTCTGCTTCGAGACGGCGTTCCCCGACATGAGCCGACGGCTGGTCCGCGACGGCGCGGGGCTGCTGGTCGCGCAGTCCTCGACCTCGACCTTCCAGGACAGCTGGGCGCCCGGGCAGCACGCGTCGCTGGCCGCACTGCGCGCGGCGGAGACCTGGCGCCCGATGGTGCACGCGACGCTGACCGGGGTCAGCGCGGTGTACGGGCCGGACGGCGCACCGATCGGCGGGCAGCTGGCCACCGACCGGGCCACCGCCGCGGTCTACGAGCTGCCGCTGGCGCACGGCACCAGCCCGTACGTCCGCTTCGGTGACTGGCCGCTCTACGCGGCCCTCCTCGCGCTCGCCGCGTACTGCCTGCGGACCGGCGTACGGGCGCTGCGGCCGCCGTCGGCGCAGGCGCCGGACGACCGGAGCACCGAGCTGCCCGCCCACCAGCCCGTCACGCGCACGGTCCGGTTCCTCAGGCGGCCCCGCCCAGCACCTCGGTGAGCACCCGCTCGCACAGCTCGTGCGTAAGCAGCGCGTCCTCGGCGGTCAGCAACGTCCCGGCCCGTACCGCGTCCAGGAAGGCCAGCACCGCCTGCTCGATGCCGCGCTGCCGGGCGACCGGCACCCAGTCACCGCGCCGCCGCACGCTCGGCTGCCCCTTGTGGTCGATCACCTCGGAGAGGTTGACCACCTGGCGCTTGGTGTCCTGCCCGGAGACGTCGAGGATCTCCTCGGCCGAGCCGCTGAGCCGGTTCATCGTGCCGATCGCGGAGAACCCGTCGCCGGACAGATGCAGGACGACATGGTGCAGCAGCCCGTCCCGCATCCGCGCCCGTACATGCACGTCCTCGATGGTCCCCGGCGCCAGGAAGCGCAGCGTGTCGACGACGTGGATGAAGTCGTCCAGCACGAGGGTGCGCGGGTCCTCGGGCAGCCCGACCCGGTTCTTCTGCAGCAGGATCAGCTCGCGCGGGTGCTCCAGGCACTGCGCGTACCCGGGCGCGTAGCGGCGGTTGAACCCGACGGCCAGGCCGACCCCGCGGTCCGCCGCCCGCCGCACGAGCCGCTCGCTCTCGGCGTAGTGGTAAGAAATCGGCTTGTCGACATAGGTCGGCACGCCGGCTTCTATCAGGCGGCCGACGATCTCGGGGTGGGCGACGGTCGGCGCGTGCACGAACGCCGCGTCCAGCCCCGCCGCGAGCAGCGAGTCCAGGTCGGCGTGGCGCTGCCGCGCGGGCAGGTGGAGGGTGTCGGCGACCCGGTCGAGGGTGGCCGGAGTACGGGTCTGCACGTGCAGTTCGACTCCGGGCTGCACCCCGAGCACGGGGAGGTACGCCTTCCGCGCGATGTCGCCGAGGCCGATGCAGCCTACCTTCACGGGTGTCACCTCTGGTGTGTTGATCCAATGCCCCGTTCCGGCCCGTCGGGCGGCAGCGGGCGGGTGTGTACGAAAGGAGCGTACGTGGCCCTTCGGGGTTACGGGCGGCCGGGCGGGGACCAGTCGGCGATGCCGTCCAGGGCGCGCAGCGCCAGGTCGGGAGCGAGGCGGGCGGTGCCGGCGAGGAGCGCGGCCCGCAGCGCGCGGGCGGGGGCCGAACGCCAGGTCGTGAGGCGGGCGATGCGGGCGGAGCGGCGTACGACCTCCGTCGTACGGGGCAGCCGTACCCGGGTGTACTCGGCTAGCGCCGCCGCCAGGTCGGCATCCGGCCCGGCGAGCAGCCCGAGCACGATGGCGTCCTCGATGGCCTGGCCGCCGCCCTGGCCCAGATGGGGCGCCATCGGATGCACGGCGTCGCCGAGCAGCGCAACCCGGCCGCGGTGATAAGCGGGCAGCGGGCGGTCCACCGCGTACACGTCGTTGCGCAGCACGTCGGCGGGGGCCACGGCGGCGAGCAGGTCGGGCACGGGACGGTGCCAGCCGCCGAAACGGCGCAGCAGCTCGGCGCGTTCGTCGTCGGGCGCCCGGCCGCCGGCCGGCGCGACGGCGGCCGCGTACGCGTACACCCGCCCGTCGTGCAGCGGCTGACTCCCCCACAGCGCTCCCGGCCCCCACGTCTCGTGCGGGTCGACGCCGCAGGGCGCGGGCACGACGAAGCGCCAGGTGGTGAGGCCGACGTAACGGGGCGCGGGGTGACCGGGGAAGAGGGCGCGGCGGGCGGCGGAGTGGATGCCGTCGGCGGCGATGACGAGGTCGGTGGTCAGGTTGGTGGTCAGGTCGTCGGTCAGGTCCGTGGCCAGCTCGGCCGGGTGATCTTCCGAACCGATCAGGCGTACGCGCGCGGGGCGGTCCGGGTCGGCCGGGTCGCCCGGGTCGGTCACGGTGGCGGCGGTCGCGGTGCGGACGGCCCCGGCCGGCAGCCGGGCAGCGAGCAGGCCGATCAGATCGGCGCGGTGGGCGACCACGACGGGGCCGCCGAAGCGCCGCACGGCCGCGCGATCGTCCGTACGAGCCAGGACACGGCCGCCCGGGAGCCGCAACGCCCCCTCGGACTGCCAGGCGGCCATGGCCCGTACCGCGTCGCCCACCCCGATCGCGTCGAGCGCACGCTGCGCGTTGGGGGCCAGGGCGATGCCCGCGCCGACGGGTTCGAGCGCGGGGGCGCGCTCCAGGACGGTGACCCGCCACCCGGCCTGATGCAGCGCGACGGCCGCGGTGAGCCCGCCGATGCCGCCGCCGATGACGAGGGCGGTGGATTGATCACTCGTATCGCTGCTGCTCATGCCTACTCCTGCCGACCTACCGCCTGACTACCCCTGCACTACACCTGTAGTGGCGTACTCCTCACAAGCTACCACACCCGTAGTCCGGCCGGTAGGCTCACCTCCCATGAACGACCGCACTCCGGACCGCTCCTCCCGCCCCGCCGCCGCCCGCCGTCGCGAGCTGATCGCCGATACCGCGCTCGCCCTGCTCGCCGAGCGCGGCATGCGCGGGCTGACGCACCGCGCCGTCGACGAGACGGCCGGGCTGCCGCAGGGCTCCACGTCGAACCTGGCCCGCACCCGCGCGGCGCTGCTGGAGACGGCGGTCGGCCGGCTGGCGGAGCGGGAGGCCGCACTGCTCTCCCCGGCCGAGCCTGCCCCCGGTACGTCGACCCCGGACGCGTTGGCCGAACTGCTCGCGCTCGCCCTGCACCGCTCGCTGACCCGCCACCGCGAGCTGCTGATCGCCCGGTACGAACTGGCGCTGGAGGCCACCCGGCGGCCGGAGCTGCGGGCCGTCTACGACCGGGCGGGCAGCGCCTTCCGCGAGGCGCTGGCCGGCCTGCTCACGGCGGCCGGTTCGGCCGATCCGCAGCGGCACGCGCGCTCGCTGGTGGCGTGGTGCGACGGGGTGCTGTTCTCCGGTACGGCGGGCCAGTTGCAGGCCGCCGCCCCCAGCCGCGCGGAGCTGCGGACGGGCTGTGCCGAACTGCTCGGCGGCATGCTGGGCCCGGGCGCCGCCCAGCGCCCCTAGAACCCGCGCCCGCGCGCTATGGCGCAAAATTGCGGGCCATGCACACCGAACCGGGAAAAACCGGGTCGGCACGCGCCGCAACGGCCATGCTTGGCGGCATGACAACATCCGATCCAGCACGCACCATCCCCTCCGGCACCGGCGACGAACTCACGCAAATGGTGCGCTGGCTGGACTACCACCGCGCGACCCTGGCGACCAAGTGCGCGGGCCTCACCGAAGAAGAGCTGCGCACCGCCTCCGTACCGCCCTCCGAGCTGACCCTGCTCGGCCTGCTGCGCCACATGGCGGAGGTCGAGCGGCACTGGTTCCGGCGGATCATGACCGGCGAGGACCTCCCGTGGATCTACTGCGACGAGGAGGACTGGGACCGCGACTGGCACTTCGGCGAGGAGGACACCGCGGCAGAGGCGCTGGCCACCTGGCAGGCGGAGACGGAGCTGGCCGTCAAGGCCGCCGAGGGCCGCACGCTGGACGAGCCTGCGCCGGGGCGGCTGCCGGGCAAGGAACTGACGCTGCGCTGGATCTACCTGCACATGATCGAGGAGTACGCCCGGCACAACGGCCACGCGGACTTCCTGCGCGAGCGCCTGGACGGCGACACGGGCGCCTGACGCGCCACGTCCGGCACGAGCGCCTGACGCGCCACGTCCGACACGGGCGTCCGACGCGCCACGTCGCCCGTCAGGAGCGGTGGCCGCCCGCTGAGCGCGGTGACCGCCCCCTAGGAGCGGTGGCCGCCCGCGCGGTCCAGGCGTCGCTGGAGGCGTTCGATGTCGGCCCGGATGCCCTGGCGGTGCGGGTCGTCCTCCAGGGCGTCCAATGCCGTACGGGCCCGGCCCAGCTCCCAGCGGGCCTCGGAGTGCCGGGCGAGCCGGGCGTAATCGGCGGCGAGGTCGAGATGGAGCGCGGGCAGCAGCGCCCGCAGCTCGGTCCGGCCGGCCTCCGCGTGGCCCCGGCTGCCCTGAGCCGCACTCAGCGCCCGCAGGTCCCAGCGCAGTTCCTCCAAAGGGCTGTCCTGGGTGTCGGCCAGATAGTGCGCGAGCGTGCAGCGGTGATAGGCGTCGGCGCGCGGGCCGAGCTCCTGCCACAGGGCGGTCATCCGCCGGCGGGCCTCCTCGCGGTCGCCGCCGCGGTGCAGCATGACGGCCTGTCCGATCCTGGTCAGGACGCCGTGCCCGGCCGTCGCCCCGTGCCGCCTCTGTGCCACTGCGCTCTCCCGCGTCCGTACGCCGCCTCACCGCCTGCTCCCCCGACGCTAACCGCGCCCGCGGCACCCGGCACGGCGAGCCGCCCGGACGGCCCCGAGCCGCCCGCGACCCGCCGGAACCGCACCCACGACCGGCGAGGCCCCGCTCAGCCGAGGCCTTACTCGGTACGGGCCTCAGCTCGGCCGAGCTCGCACCCGGTACGGACCCCGACTCGGCCGAGCTCGCACCCAGTACGGGCGCCGGCTCACCCAAGACCGCACCCGCTACGGGCCCCGGCTCGGCCGAGCCCGCATCCAGTACATTCCCCGGCTCAGCCAAGGCCGCCCCCGATACGGGCCCTGGCTCGGCCAGCACCGCCCCTGGTCACCCGGTACAGGCCCGGCTCAGCCAGGACCGCCCCCGGTCACCCGGTACAGGCCCGACTCAGCCCAGGTCGGGAATGCGCCAGTCGATCGGCGTGTGCCCCTGGGCCGCGACCGCGTCGTTTATCTGCGTGAAGGGGCGCGAGCCGAAGAACTTCTTCGCGGACAGCGGCGACGGGTGCGCACCCTGCACGACCACGTGCCGCTGCCCGTCGATCAGCGGCAGCTTCTTCTTCGCGTAGTTCCCCCACAGCACGAACACCGCCGGGTCGGGCCGGCTCGCCACCGCCCTGATCACCGCGTCGGTGAACTTCTCCCAGCCCTTGCCCTTGTGGGAGTTGGCCTCACCGGCCCGCACGGTCAGTACGGCGTTCAACAGGAGCACGCCCTGCTGGGCCCAGGGCATCAGATAGCCGTTGTCGGGGATCGGAGTGCCGAGCTCGTCGTGCATCTCCTTGAAGATGTTGCGCAGGGAGGGCGGGGTCCTGACGCCGGGGCGCACCGAGAAGCACAGGCCGTGGCCCTGGCCCGCGCCGTGGTACGGATCCTGGCCGAGGACGAGCACCTTCACCTGGTCGTACGGCGTGGCGTCCAGCGCGGCGAAGACCTCCTCGCGCGGCGGGTAGACGGGCCCCCGGGCGCGCTCCTCCTCGACGAAGGCCGTCAGCTCCTGGAAATAGGGCTTGGTCAGCTCCTCGCCGAGTACGCCGCGCCAGGACTCGGGCAGCATGTCGGGCATCACGTCAACGACCTCCGGGTGGGTTCCGCATCTCTCACTGGAGAACCTACCGGCGACCACTGACAACGCCCCCCGCCGGGCCCCCGGCCTGTGGATAACCCGCCAAAGCCGGGAACAGAACTGCCGGTGGCGGCGGCCCCTCGGACCACCGCCACCGGCAGCAGAACTCACTCCGCGCCCGGCGGAGCGCAACGTACGGGCCCTCAGACCCCGACGTTCAGACCCCGACGTTCAGACCCCGGCGTTCAGGAAGCGCCCGCCGTCGATGACGAGGTTCTGCCCGGTGATCCAGCCGGCGTCGTCGGACAGCAGGAACGCCGCGGCGCCGCCGATGTCCTGCGGTACGCCCAGCCGCGCCATCGGGTACTGCGCCGCCGCCTCCGCCTCGCGGTCCTCGTACAGCGCGGCCGCGAACTTCGTCTTGATCACGGCGGGCGAGATGGAGTTCACCCGCACGACGGGCGCGAACTCGTGCGCGAGCTGCTGCGTGAGGTTGATCATCGCGGCCTTGCTCATGCCGTACGCGCCGATGAACGGCGAGGCCGAGACGCCCGCGATGGAGGCGATGTTGACGATCGCCCCGCCGTTGTCCTTCTGCCACGCCTTCCACGTCTGCTGGGCGAAGCCGAGCGCGGAGACCACGTTGGTCTCGTAGACCTTGCGGGCGACCGCGAGGTCCATCTCGGCCATCGGCCCGAACACCGGGTTCGTACCGGCGTTGTTGACGAGGTAGTCGACCCGGCCGAAGGCTTCCATGGCCTGCTCGACGGCGGCCGCCTGGTGGGCCTCGTCGTGCGCCTTCCCGGCCACGCCGATCACCCGGTCGGCGCCGAGCTTCTCGACGGCCTCCTTGAGGGCTTCCTCGTTGCGGCCGGTGATCACGGCGCGGTGGCCGCGCGCGAGCACGGCCTCGGCGACGCCGTACCCAATGCCGCGGCTGGCGCCCGTGATGAGGGTGACCTTGGCGTTGGCGTTGTCCTGCTCAGTCATGTGTGGTTTCCCGATCCTTGGCGTCGGTGGCGTCGATGGCGGCGGTGGGCGGTACCGGTCGGCCGGCGCCGCGTCAGTTGAGCGGGCCGCCGGCCACGTACATGACCTGGCCGGAGACGAAGCCGGCCTGCTCGCCGGTGAAGAAGGCGATGGCGTTGGCGATGTCCTCGGGCCTGCCGACGCGCTGGACGGGGATCTGGGTGGCGGCCGCGGCCTGGAAGTCCTCGAAGCCCATGCCGACCCGCTCGGCGGTCGCCGCGGTCATGTCGGTGACGATGAAGCCGGGGGCGACCGAGTTGGCGGTGATGCCGAACTTGCCGAGCTCCTTGGCGAGGGTCTTGGTGAAGCCCTGCAGGCCGGCCTTGGCGGCCGAGTAGTTGACCTGGCCGCGGTTGCCGAGCGCGGAGCTGGAGGAGAGGTTGACGATCCGGCCGAACTTGGCGTCCACCATGTGCTTCTGGCAGGCGCGGGACATCAGGAACGCGCCGCGCAGGTGCACATTCATGACCGTGTCCCAGTCGCTGTCGCTCATCTTGAACAGCAGGTTGTCGCGGAGCACGCCGGCGTTGTTGACCAGCACGGTCGGCGCACCCAGCTCGTCGGCGACGCGCGCGACGGCGGCCTCCACCTGCGCCGAGTCCGACACGTCGCAGCCCACGGCGATGGCCTTGCCGCCGGCCGCGGTGATCTTCTCGACGGTGTCCTTGCAGGCCGCCTCGTCCAGGTCGAGTACGGCGACGGCGCGGCCCTCGGCGGCCAGGCGCACGGCGGTGGCGGCGCCGATGCCGCGGGCGGCGCCGGTCACGATGGCTACGCGCTGCTCGGTGGTGGACATGCGGGGTTCTCCTCACCTCGAAAGCGGCTCACCGCTTCCGGAAGGCGGGTGAGCAACCGCTTAGTCGCTTCAGCAGAGCTGACGCTAGAAGCCGGGGCACTCCGTGTCAACGCCCCACAGCCCGCCGTTACACACCTCACCTGCGGCATCGAACGCCCACGGGCGAACACGCACAGCCCCGCGCCCGCCCGCACTCCCCCGTATGCGCGCCGCCATCGCCCCCTTATGCGCATCACCGCCGCCCCCGTGTGCGCATCACCGTCATCACCGCACCAACAGGTCCAGCAGTCGCTCCGCCTCCTTGGCGGGGTCGGCCGTCAGCCCGGTGTGCACGGGTCCCGGCTGCACGATCGTGCTGCGCGGCGCGATCAGCCAGCGGAAACGCCGGCCCACGTCGTCCCCCGCCGCCTGCCCGGCCCGCTCGCCGCCATGGCAGATTCCCTCGACGGCGCTCAGCGCCGCCCGTACGCCCTCCACGTCCACCGAAGGGTCCAGGGCCCGCAGCCGCGCCTCGTCCAGATGCGTACGCGCCTCCACGAAGCGCCGCGCGTGGCAGTAGACGACCACGCCCGCGTTGATCATCTCGCCGCGCTCGACCCGGGGCACGACCCGCAGCAGCGCGTACTCGAAGACGTCCCGTCCGTTGTGCAGTCCGCTCACTTCACTGCCCTCCGCGAAAGCCTGCCGGCCAGCCAGCCCGGCGCCTGCGAAGGCTTGTCCTCCGTGCGCTCACCGATCCTGATGTGGTCACTGATCACTCCGGCCCGTGCCAGCAGCGTCTTCACGTACGCCCGCCGTACTTCCTCGGCCGAATCGAACCCCGGCTCGTCCACCAGCCACTCGTCCGGCACATCCGCGACGACCTCGGTCAGCAGCTCCTCGGTCACCCGGGGCGCGAACTCCTCGGCCGCGGCCGCCACGTCCGGCCCGAACGTCGCCAGCACGTGATCGGAGGCGTCGTACGGCTTCAGCGCCGCCTTCTCCGCGCCCGCCCAGTTGTGCTGCCAGATCATCGTCGCACCGTGGTCGATGAGCCACAGCTCCCCGTGCCACACGAGCAGGTTCGGATTGCGCCAGGACCGGTCGACGTTGTTGATCAGCGCGTCGAACCACACCACGCGCCCGGCCTCGCGTGCACTCACCTCAAAGGCGAGCGGATCGAACCCCAGCGACCCGGGCAGGTAATCCATGCCCAGGTTCAGCCCCCCACTGGCCTTCAGCAGCTCCTGCACCTCCTGATCGGGCTCACCCAGCCCGATCACGGGATCCAGCTGCATCCGCACCAGCTCCGGCACCCGCAGCCCCAGCCGCCGCCCCAACTGCCCGCAGACAACCTCGGCAACAAGCGTCTTCCGCCCCTGCCCAGCACCGGTGAACTTCATGACATAAGTACCGAGGTCGTCCCCTTCAACGATCCCGGGGAGCGACCCACCCTCCCTCAAGGGAGTCACATAACGAGTCGCAATGACTTCTGTAAGCATTTGCCCAGGCTATCGGGCCTTCCCGCCTCCCCAGTGACTTTGGAACCACGATGGGCCGCCAAGCGTCCCCGCAGCCGCAGGTGCGTCGAGCGGCGCATTGCCGGAGGCAGGGCCGGTCGATGTCAGACTGCCGTGATGGACCTCCTCGATGGCAACCCGGTCGAAGCCGACAGCCTGAAGGCGCTCGCACTCACCAACTTCGGGCACTTCACCTCGCTGCGCGTCGACGACGGGCTGGTCAAAGGCCTGTCCCTGCACCTCGACCGCCTCGTCCGTGACTGCCGGACGGTGTTCGACGTGGAGTTGGACCGTGCCCGCGTCCTCTCGTATGTGAGACACGCCGCGGCGCGACAGGAGGGAACATTCATCGTCCGCGTGACGGTCTTCGACCCGGCGTTGGGGATGGCGCACCCCGGCGCCGACGCTCGGCCACAGGTCCTGGTCACCTGCCGACCGGTGGCGCACAGTCAGCCTCCTCTGCGCGTTTCGACGAGGGCATATCAGCGGGACATGCCGGAGGTGAAACACACCGGTCTTTTCGGTCAGTTGGCTGTCCGGCGTGCCGCGCAACGGGCGGGCTACGACGATGTACTGTTCACCGATCCGAAGACCGGGGTCATCTCCGAGGGCGGAACGTGGAACGTCGGCTTCGTCGATGACCAGGAACGTGTGGTGTGGCCCGAAGCCCGCGTGCTGCCGGGCGTGACCATGCATTTGCTGCAGGAGGTGCACGCATCGGTGAGCCGTCCTGTCACTCCCGACGACGTGCCGCAGATGCGCGCAGCATTCGCCGCCAACACGTCGGTCGGCGTCCGCCCCCTCTCCGCCATCGGTGACGTCCCGCTGGACGCGAAGCATCCCGTACTCGCCGACCTGAGGCAGCGGTACGAGAAGATTCCGGGAGACCGCGTCTGACACCGGAGGAGGCCGGGCCGGACGCGGACCCGGTGCTCAGTAGCCAGGGCCGGAGCGTCTCCGGTCGGTCGTGCGCGGCCCGTACGGGGCGCGCTCCAGCCACTCACCGAGGCGCGGGACCCAGGGCGCCAGGCGTCCGGCGGTTTCGAGTTTCGCCCGGGCGAGTTTCCCGGCAGGCCGCAGGTGTGAGAGGGCCGCACCGACCGCCGCACTGTTGTCGACAGCGGCGGCACGACGGTCACGCGCGTACGCTTCCACAGCGGCGCGCCCCCGTTCCGCGGATACCGCCGACAGAGCGAGCGCGAGCGCCGTGGCCGCAGCGTCGGCGTCGGCGATGCCGCTGTTCATCCCTCGCGCTCCGAACGGAGGGAAAAGGTGCGCCGCTTCGCCGGCCAGCAGGACACGGCCGGTGCCGTCGGTGAACCGGTCGGCCAGTACCTGCAGGAAGCGGTACTGGGAGACCCACATCAGGTCGCCGATCACCTCCGGGCAGCCGATCATCCTGGGCAGCCACCGCTGGAGCACATCCCGGTCGGTGAACTTCTCGACCGGGTCGTCCTCCTTGCACTGCAGGTCGACCTGGAATCCGCCCGTGAAAGGCACCGTCAGCACATGGCGGCCGCCCGCTCGCGGGTGTGCATAGTGCAACTCGCGGACCGCCGGCCGCTTTCGTGAACCGTCGGCCACATCGATGACGACGTGGAAGCCTTCGGCCCGGCTGCCGCCGAACTCGATGCCGGCGCAACGCCGGACCGCGGACCGCGCACCGTCGGCGGCAACGACGTACCGTGCCGTCCACTGTCGTCCGTCGGTGGCAGTGACCTGCACGGCCTCCGAGGAGGCGGCGACAGCACGGACTTCGGCGTTCCACTCGATGCGGGCGCCCGCGGATTCCGCGGCATCGCGGAGGAAGCGCTCGGTGTCGATCTGCCGCAGACTGGTGAACGGCGGCAGGCCGGGACCCGAAGCCGGTGGGTAGGTGCGTGCGTAGACCTCGCGCCCCCGGTAGAGGGTACGGCGGGCGTGCCAGACCGTTCCGTAGTCTGCCACTTCGCGCCCGAGGCCGGGGTGGGCCTGCTCCAGCAACCGCAGTGACGTGCGGTGCATGTACAGGGCACGGCTGCCCGGGCGCTGGGCGTCGCGAGGCCGGGCCTCCAGCACCGTCACCGGAATGTCCAGCGCGCGGAGCGCCAGTGCGGCGGCGAGGCCGACCGGGCCGGCCCCGACCACGAGGACGGGGGTGTCACGGGTGGCAGGGGGCGACTGTTCGTCCAGGTTCATCGGGTGCCTCCTCGGCCGCTGCGGGAAAGCCGGGTGGGCCGACGGGCCGCCACACGCGCGGCGCGAGCGCGCAGCTGTGCCTTGGCGGCCTTGCCCACGCCGGTCCTCGGCAGTTCCTCCAGTGCTTCCCAGCGGTCGGGTATTTTGTAGTCGGCGACGCCGCGCTCGTGCAGGAAGCCGGCCAGTTCCCCGAAGGCGCCCTCCCGTTGTCGCCCGCGGAACACCACGAAGGCGCAGGTGCGTTCGCCGAGCAGCGCATCCGGGGCGGCGACCACGCCGACATCGCGCACATCGGGATGTGCCAGCAGGTGGCCCTCCACCTCATCGGCCGACACCTTCTCGCCGCCGCGGTTGATGACGTCCTTCACCCTGCCCCGGACGATGAGGTGACCGGTCGGCGTGCGGCTGGCGAGGTCTCCGGTGATGAAGAAGCCGTCCTGGGTGAAGTCGCGTGCGTTGTGTTCGTCGGCACGGTAGTACCCCCGGAGGGTGTAGGGGCCGCGTACCAGGAGCAGCCCGGTCTCGCCCTCCGCTACGTCTCGGCCCGCGCTGTCGACCAGCCGCACCTCGTCATCGGGGGACAGCGGACGGCCCTGGGTACGGGTGACGATGTCTTCGGAGTCGCCGGGGGCCGTCTGGGCGAGGAGCCCCTCCGCCATGCCGAAGGACTGCTGCAGAACACAGCCGAACCGCTCCAGCATGCGGCGGGCCGCGACTGCTTCGAAGCGCGCTCCGCCGACCTGGAGCAGTTCCAGGCTGGACAGGTCGTACCGGGTGGTCGCCGCGGCATCCGTCCACACCAGTGCCAGTGGCGGCACCAGAGCGGAAACCGTGATCCGCTCCCGCTCGATGAGGGGGAAGGCGAGGTCGGGGTTGCCGCTGTCGGCGAGCACCACCTTCCCGCCGGCGCGCAGTGCGCCGAGGATGCCGGGGCAGCCGAAGGCGTAGTTGTGTGCCGCCGGCAGCACGGCCAGGTACGACGTGTCCTGGGTGAAGCGGGCGTTGTCGGCGCTCAGCCGGACGTTGTAAGCGTAGTCGCGGTGAGTGCGCGGGATCAGCTTCGGCAGACCGGTGGTGCCACCGGAGAGGAGGAAGAACGCGACGTCGCCGGGTTCGGGTTCGGGTTCGGGCAGTCGGCACGGTTCGACGTACAGCTCGCCGAGTCCCGTGAAGCGGCCCGGCCGGCCTGCCACCACCACCTCACGCAGGGAAGGCACCTCGGCCAGAACCCGCTCGGCGATCTTCCGGAAATCCGTCCCCTGGTGCTCATCGGGGATGACGTACGCGGTGGCCTCAGCGTATGTGCACAGATAACTGATCTCGGAGTGGCGGTGTGCGGGGAGCGCGAAGACCGGCAGGGCGCCGAGCCGGAAGAGCGCGAAGACCACCGCGACGAACTCGGCCGTGTTGGGAAGGTGGACGACGACGCGGTCGCCCGGCCCCAAGCCGAGGTTGCGGAAGCCTGCGGCCAAGCGGTCGGCGCGCTCGTCCAACTCCCGGTACGTCCACCGCTGCTCGCCGTCCACCAGGGCGGTCCGCTTGTCGTGCTGCCGCGCCCAGTCGCGCAGCAGTCCACCCAGACTCCGGGCTTCCCAATACCCCTTGGCAACGTATCGAGAGACGAATTCGTCTGGCCATTCCACACAACCCGCAAGCACTGACTCTCCTCTTCTCAGGGACACCCCGATGCACTTTCGCCAGCACCGGAAAGGGATTTTTCCGGTGCCGTCATGGCGTGCTGCGCACGACGCTCCACGCCTCCTCTCCGGGAGATTTCCCGAATCGGAAGCAGTCTGTCACGCCGTCGCCACTGCCCTGCTGGAACAGCATTTCCTCGACAGTGATCCGATAGCCTCCCCAGTAACCCGGGCGGGGTATCAACTGGCCGCTGAACCGGTCGGCGAAATCCGCTGCGGCCGTGACGGCGGCGGCCCGGGAGTGCCCTTCTTCCTGCATTCCCTCCGCCCAAACGGCCAACTGCTCCCGCTCCGTGAGCCGCCCGAAGAACGCATCCGAGTCGACTGCGGGCAGGCGGGCACAGCGGCCGGCGGCCAGCACGCTGCGTCGGCGCTCCGACCAGTCGAAGGCCAATGTCACCTCGGGGCAGGCGGCGAGCGCGGCTCCGATCCTGCCACGGTGGTGCAGGAAGCAGGCGAACCCGCCGGGCAGCGGCACCACGCGGGTGCACCACACCGCCGGTCGGGCGCCGCCCCCCGCGGTGGCCAACACGGCACGCACGCCCTGTACTCCTCGGTCACGAGGAATTTCTGCGTACCAGGAAGAATAGAGCTCGAAGGGGTCCCTGGGCAGCTCTTCATCGATTATCGGCACACCTCTGGACCGGTTTCCCGCAAGACCACCCGGCGCGCTCATCACATCACCTCGTCAACCCGTGAAACAGCGAAAAGCGGTATGACACACACAACGACTCCTGGGATCTTATCGGTTCGGGGTGTTGCCCTATGGCGACCGTACGGTACATTCTCTGGCCAGCGCCCCAGCAGTTCTCCATGACTTCCAGCACGGGGAAGGGAATTCTTGTCCATGGACTCGACAGCGTCCCAGGTGGCCCGGCAATTGCTGAACCAGCACGAAGGGATATCCGGTAGAACCACGTTCCGGCTGCTCGGCCGGGACTGGGACCTGCTGCCCGGCGTTTACGCACCCCACCTGACCCGCTCCGCCGCGCTGTACGCCGAGTGGATCCCCTACCCCGTCGGCGGCTCCTTCTGCGAGATCGGGTCCGGCACCGGCTATCTGGCGGTGACCGCCGCACTGCGTGGCTGCCGCCTGGTGCACGCCACCGACATCACCTCTGCCGCGGCCGAGAACATGGCCCTCAACGCGCGGCGCCACGGTGTTGCCGACCGGCTCTCGGTCCATCGGGGCGACCTGTTCGCAGCACTGCCGGCGGGCGAGCGCTACGACGTCGTCTTCTGGAACTCCAACTTCGTGGAGGACCCGGGCGAAGGGCCGAGCGCCCCCGCGGGCGGCGATCTGCGACTCGCCTTCTACGATCCCGACTACCGTGCGCACGACGCCTATCTGCGCGACGCCCCCGCGAGGCTCGCACCCGGTGGCCGACTGCTGCTGGGGTTCACCAGCCTCGGCAACACGGCCAAGCTGACGGAGTTGGCCCAGCAGTACGGCTGGCGCCCGCGACTGCTGCGTGCCGTCGGTTACGACTCGCCGTTCGGCGAGCGGATCCACTACCAGCTCGTCGAGTTCCTTCCGGCCCAGGGCCGTTGACCCGCCGCACTCCCCCACGCGCTGGAAGGAACCGCCATGAACATCGCCACCGAGCTCGCAGTCCGCGCCACACGTCATGGCTGGCGTGACAGGCCGGCGTACCTCACCGCATCCGACCGCGTCAGCCATGGCCAGGTGCACGACCTCGCCGCCCGTGCCGCCCAGGTCCTCGCCGGGCTCGGAGTGGAACCAGGCCGACGCGTGCTGCTGGCCATGCCTGACGGGCCCGAATGGATCATCACTTTCCTCGCGGCCGCCCGCCTGGGGGCGGTTCCGGTCCTCACCAACCCCGCTCTGCCCGCCGCGGACCACGCCCACCTGGTCCAGGAGTGCGAGGTGGCGCTGATCGTGGCGGAGGAACCTGTGCTGTCGCGATTCGCCGGCCGGACGACGATCGAGGCCGGACATCTCATGGCGCGGGCGGCGACGGCCTCCGTGGCGCGCGCGCACCCCGTTCCGCCGGACGCACCGTTGTACATCCAGTACACCTCCGGCACGACCGGCAGGCCCGCCGGCGTGGTGCACCGCCATGGCGATCTCGCACACCACCACCGTGCGGTGGCCCGCCACATGCTCCGCATCCGGGCGACCGACGTCAGCCTGTCCGTCTCGAAACTCTTCTTCGCCTACGGCCTGGGCAACTCCCTCGTGTACCCGCTGTACACCGGCTCGGCAGCGGTGCTGCTCGCGGACCGTCCCTCGCCCGCCCGCATCGAGGAGCTGGCCGACCGGTTCGCGGTCACCGTGCTGCATGCCGTGCCCTCCGCGCTGGCGCATCTGACGGCCGAGGCCTCCCCCGAGGCGTTCGACCGGGTCCGGGTCGCCGTCTCGGCCGGGGAGCCGCTGCGCTCCTCTCTGGCCGACAAGGCCCGTCGACTGCTCGGCGCGCCGGTACTGGACGAGCTGGGGTCCACGGAGGTCGGCGGCGCATTCTGCGCCCAGACGCTCGCACACGCCGTGCCCGGCACCGTGGGAAAGGCACTCCCCGGCTTCCGGGTGGAAGTGAGGGACGCCCAGAACCGGCGAGTCACCACCCCCGGTGTCGAGGGTGACCTGTGGGCATCCGGGCCGACGCTCATGGCGGGCTATCTCCAGCAGCCCGCGCGCACGGCCGATGTGCTGCGGGACGGCTGGCTGCGCACGGGGGACCGGGCGGCGCTGGACGAGCACGGGAACGTCCTGCACGCCGGACGGGCCGACGACCTTGAGATGGTCGGCGGCATCACCGTGTCCCCGTTGGAGATCGAGCGGGTGCTGGACGACCACGCCGCCGTACGCGAGTCCGCCGTGGCCGCAGTGCCGGACCAACGCGGTGCGACCAAGCTGCGGGCGTTCGTCGTCGCACTGGACCGGAGCGACCATGACGTGGTGGCCCGGGAGCTGCTCGCCGAGGCGCGGCAGCGGCTGGCGCCCTTCAAAGTACCTCGGTCGGTGGAGTTCGTTCCGGCCCTGCCCCGTACCGCCACCGGTAAGCTGCAGCGGTTCCTGCTGCGCACCGGCCGGCCGTAGGACCACCGTGGTCACACACCAGCCGAGGGATGCGAAACTTCTGCCATGAGCCCGCAGGATGTGCAACGCAATCGCGGGGGCCGGCCACCGCGTCTGGCCTTGAACGACATCGTCACTGTCAGCGAGAACATCGTGACGCACGAGGGTGTCCAGGCACTGACCATGCGACGCCTGGCCAAGGAGCTCGACACCTCTCCGATGGCCATGTACCGGCACGTGGCCGACAAGGACCAGCTGCTGGTGCTCGTCCTCGACCGGATCGTGGCCCGGATCGAACGGCCGGAGCTGCCCGAGGACCCCCGGCAGCGGCTCATCGTGCTGTGGTGCCTGCTGCACGGCGAGCTCAGCCGCCACCCCTGGGCCGTGGACGTCCTGGCCGCCGGGGACCTGATGGCGCCCTCGGTCCTGTGGCTGGTCGAGAGCATCCTCGGCGCGTTCGTCGACGCGGGTTTCGACCACCAGAAGGCCGCCACCGCCTACCGCGCCGTCTGGCACTACACCGTCGGTGAAATCATCGTGCGGACCTCGACGGACCGCCGTACCGCGGAGCTCGACCGTTCGCCGCTCTCCATCGTCATGGTGTCCGAGGTGGAGCAGGAGACCATGCCGCACCTCGCCCAACTGGCGAACGAGTGGACGGCCGCCCGCAAGGCCGACGCCTACGCGGTCGGCCTGGGCGCGCTGGTCGACGGGTTCATCGGCACCTCCGGCTGAGTGCGCGGTAGCCCCGCTGCCGGTCCTGTGCGACCTGCCGGCTCGGGTACGCGTTCATCGGCTCACGGTGTCGCCGCCGGGGAAAGGTTGACCGAACAGCCGCAGGAACGCCGCTGCCTTGACCTCCGTCTCCGTCAGCTCCTCCTGGGCGTCGGAGAGTGCAGTGATGGCTCCGCCCACTCCGATCTGCACCCTTCCGTGCTGTGCGACCAGCGTGCGGATCACAATGCTGTGGTCAGCGGCACCGTTCAGCGAGAAGTAACCGATCGCACCGGAGTAGATGCCGCGTGGCCCGCTCTCCAGTTCGTCGATGATGTGCATCGTCCGGATCTTGGGGGCGCCGGTCATGGAGCCGCCGGGGAAGGCCGCGCGGAAGCAGGACATGGCCGTGGCCCCTTCGTCCAGCCTGGCCCGGACGGTGCTCACCAGCTGATGGACGGTGGCGAAACTCTCCACGTCGAACAGCTTGTGCACCCAGACCGCCCCGGGAGCCGCGCACGACCCGAGGTCGTTGCGTACCAGATCCACGATCATCAGGTTCTCGGCGCGCTCCTTCTCGCTGGTCAACAGTTCATCGTGGAGCTGCTGGTCCTCGCGGGGATCGGCGGACCTCGGCCGCGTTCCCTTGATCGGCTTGGACTCCGCCACACCGTCGGCACCCACTTTCAGGAAGCGCTCGGGCGAGGTACTGAGCACCGACAGGTCCCCGAAGCGCAAGAACGCGGAGAACGGAGCGGGGCTGGTCTCCCTCAGAAAGCGATAGCTCTCCCACGGATCGAGGTCAGCGGTACCGGTGAGCATGTTGGTCAGGCAGACTTCATAGGTCTCGCCCGCCCTGATCTGACGCTGTGCGGCATCGATGAGATCGAGGTAACCCTTGGGGTGGTGACGTAGCGTCAGCCCGCTCGCGGTATTGGCGCCGTGCGGGATTCCGACGGGCCGGAGCGGAGTGGCCGGCAGCGTACGCAGCTGCTGCTCCGTCTCGTTCATCCAGCTCTGAGCGGCTTCGGTACCGGACGCGGCACTGGCGGCCGCGCCGACTTCCGCCAGTGCGAGCAGATGCACCTCACCGGAATGATGATCGAAAGCCAGGGCCCGGTCGGCGAAGAGCAGGGCGGCGTCGGGGTGTTCCGAGCGGTGGCTGCACGCACCTCCGCACTCGGCTTTGAGCTCGTAGCCGAGGTATCCCACCCAGCCCAGGGCGAAGTCGAAGGGCAGTTCCGGTGTCTCGACGGCCGGCCCGCGCAGGTCCGTGTCCAGCCACTGGAGGAAGGGCCCTGAGACCGTTGAGGTGGAGGGGCCGCTCTGTACCGTGGTGACGCCCCGCCACACGTCATGTTCCGCCACGCGCGCGAGCGGTCCGGAGGCGTCGCCCATGAAGGAGAAACGGCCGAGGGAGGAGTCGGCGCGACTGCTGTCCAGCCAGAAGGCGGTCCGGCTCGCGCCGTAGAGGTGCGCAAACACCTGTTCAGCCGGCGCCTCGGTGCGGATACGCCGTGCCAGTACCCGGTGGCTGAAGCCGTCGGACGTCGCCACGGGCGAGGACGGGACCGCGCCGGTGTTGCGAGGTGCGCGCCGAGGGAGGCGGGGTCTGCGACGCTGCTCGTGCTCCGTGAGCGTGGTGAAGTTCGCCAGCAGCCGACGGCCGTACTCGGTGCATATCGACTCAGGGTGGAACTGCACGCCCCACTGCGGACGGTGGCGGTGCCGGACGCCCATCAGGGTGCCGTCGCCGGCCCATGCCGTCGCTTCGAGTTCGTCGGGCAGGGACGTCACGGCCAGGGAGTGGTACCGCACCACGTCGAACGGCGTGGGAATCCCGGCGAACAGGTCCCGGCCGTCGTGCGTGACGGCCGAGAGCCGGCCGTGCCGCACCTCGGGAGCCGGGCCCACCGTTCCGCCGTACGCCTGGCACAGCCCCTGGTGCCCCAGGCACACCCCCAGGAGGGGGAGATCGCTGTCCCTGATCACCTCGGCGCAGACACCGAAATCCGTCGGCCGCTCGGGGCTGCCCGGGCCCGGGGAGATCACCACGTTGTCGAACTCCGACAGGTCCGCCATGCGGAAGCCGGAGTCGTCGTTGCGTACGACCTCACACGGTTCGCCGTTCACCTCGCCGATGTACTGCGCGAGATTGTGAGTGAAGGAGTCGTAGTTGTCGATGATCAACGTACGCATGCCGAGCCTTTCACCGATCCTGGTGCCGGGAGACGACCCGTCACAGGTGCTTGCTGAAGGTGTGGACGATATGCCGGGCCTGCTCGGGGTTCAGTCGCGGATCGCACGCCGACCGGTAGCCGCGAGGCCACCGGCCACCGGCCAGCTCTCGCTCGTCGTCAACGCATTCGTCGACGTCTTCGGGCGTCATCTCCAGATGCAGGCCACCGGGGAGCTGCCCCGACCGCGGGTCGCACAGCCACAGCACAGGGGCGCCCCGGCGGGCCACCTCGGAGATCAGCCCCGGCAGCAGGTCGTCCACGTGGGCCGCACCGAGCCGGACGATGAACGTCAGCCGGCCCGTCACCCCATGGGGGTTCAGGCGCCGGGAGAGTTCCGCAGCCTCTGACGGCGCAACGCCCGGACCGAGCTTCACGCCGATGGGGTTCGTCAGAGTGGCCGCGAGGCGAATGTGAGCGCCGTACGGCGAGCGGGTGCGGTCCCCGATCCACAGGAAGTGGCCGCTCGACCCGTATGGCCCTCGTCGCCCCGCCCTGATCAGCGGTTCCTCGTAGTCGAGCAGCAGTGCCTCGTGCGAGCACCACACACGGGGCTGCGACGGGTCGTCGGGCCAGGAGCGCCGGACGGTGTCGAGCACCGTTGCGGCGGCGTCATGAGCCAGCAGCAACCGTGCCGGATCCGCCGTCCGGGCGGTTTCGCGGTACGCCGCAGAGTTGACCGCGTCGCCGCGGTACACGGGGATGCTGCGGCCGTCGGCGAGACGCTCCCTTTCGCTGGAACGGGGTTTGGCGTACTGGCCCGCCAGGCGTCCGACGGGGTGGGTGGGCAGGCCGCTGGTGTACCGGATGGTTGCCGCCAGGGCCAGCAGTTGATCGGTCTTGGCCGATACGACGGACGGAGCGGCGTCGGCGAACCGTTCCGCGCAGTCACCTCCCTGGAGGACCACTGCTTCTCCCCTGCCGGCCTGTCCGAGCGAGGCCGTCAGGTGCCGGCATTCCTCCTCCGTGACCAGCCCGGCTCTGGCGGCGAGCGCACTCCGGACGACGGCCGCCGCCTCGGGCAACGGCCAGTCGGGCTGTTGCGGTGCGCGCCGCACCCCGGATGCTGTCGGAATCGTCGGCATGGCTGCTCAACCAGCCAGTCGGTAGAAGCGGTGGTACATGTCCTCCACGGGCAGCACCTGAGTACCGGCAAATCCTGCTTCCCTCGCGTAGGTGGCCACCGTCGCGGGGCGCATGGCCGTTCCCGTGGCTGCCGACGGCTCCTGGGACCGGCCCACGGGCAGACAGTGCAGCACACTGGCGGCGTACAGGAACCGTTCCACCTCTCCGGCAGGAGCGGTGAAGCGCTCGGCGACTTTCGCGTCCATGACGAGCAGTGGCGCGCCCGGAGCGAGCAGGGAGCGGCAGGAGCGCAGGACGTCGACCGGCCGGGCCATGTCGTGCAGTGCGTCGAAGACGCAGACCAGTTGGTAACGGCCGGGCCGCGGGGAGTCCGCGCAGTCGCGTACCTGGAAGTCGACCCGGTCGGCCACACCGTGTTCCTTGGCGTTGCGGCGGGCGTCGGCCACCGACTGCTCGTCGAGGTCGTAACCGTCGACCTGGATGTCCGGGTACGCGGTGGCCAGCGCGATGCTCGACCAGCCGGCACCGCAGCCGACGTCCGCAACCCGGCCGCCGATCAGAAGACGGTTGTGCACGTCCGGCAGCGCGGTGCGCACCCAATCGGCCAGGTGTCGGGTGAACAGCGCGCGATTGGAGCCCGCGTGCCCGTCCCGGGAGTCCTCGCCGTACGTGGTGTAGGGAATGCCGGCTCCGGTGCGGAAGGCGGTGAGCAGGTCGGGCAGGACGGGGCCGGTGGCTCCCATCGGGAGGACCGCGATGGGCGCCACCATGTAGGGGCTGTCCGGCGCGAGCAGCACCTCGGCGTGGCCAGGGGGAAGGGAGTAGCGGCGTTCCGCCGCGGGGCGGCCGGCGTCGTCGACGGTGAGGATTCCGGCGGCCGTCTGCTGCTCCAGCCACTCACGGGTGTAACGCTCGTCGGTGTCAGCGCGTTCGGCGAGTTCCGCCGAGGCCGCGGGCCCGTCCGTCAGGGCGTGGTACAGGCCGAGCTTCAGGCCGAGGTAGCAGGTGAACAGCTCCTGGGCGGCGACCGCCGAGGTGAAGAGGCGGATGGCGAACCCTCGCGCCGCGTTCTCCCGTTCCTGTTCCGGGTTCATCGCGCGAGCCCCCTTCCCCCGTGCAGTGGAGCCGGGTCCCGGCCGGTCACGTCGTCGAGCGCCCCGGTCACCGCGTCCACCACCCGCGCCTCTTGGTCGGCGAGGTAGAAATGGCCGCCGGGAAAGGTCCGCACGGCGAAGGCGCCACTGGTGGTACGGGACCAGGCGAGCGCTTCGGCGTGGGTCATCTCCGGGTCGTCCGCACCGCACAGGACGGTGACCGGGGTACGCAGCGGCGTACCAGGTGTCGGTGCGTACCGTTCGATCAGGCGGTAGTCGGCGCGCAGTGTGGGCAGGAACAGTTCACGCAGCGTGGGGTTGTCCAGGGCCTCGGGTGCGATGCCACCGAGGCGGCGTACGTCCTCGATGAGGCCGGTGTCGCTGCTCTCGTGAAGAGTGCCGGGACGCTGCATGTCCGGTGCGGGATGGCCGGAGACGAACAGGTGGGCGCACGTGGCGAACGGCTCGTCGGCCAGCCGCTGTGCCACCTCGTACGCGATGGCCGCCCCCATGCTGTGCCCGAGCAGGGCCAGCGGCCGGTCCAGGAGGGGACGCAGCGCAGCCGCCACGGCATCCGCCATGACCTCCATGTCGTCGATGTGCGGTTCTGCCGAGCGGTCCTGGCGTCCCGGGTACTGGACCGCGTACAGCTCGATGCCGTCGCCCAGCCGGCGGGGCCAGGTACGGAACGCGCTGGCCGCGCCGCCCGCGTGGGGGAAGCACACCAGGCTGGCCTTGCTGCCCGGAGCGGGCCGGAAACATCGCAGCCAGTCGGCACCGGGGGTGCGGTTCATTGTGTCAGTCACGCCAACCGTCCTTCGGGCCCACGGCCAGAGCGGCCTTCTCCAGGTCGTCCGCCGGGAGTACATCGGGGGCGTCCGACCGCGTGAGCTGCGTCGGGTAACCGAGCCGGGTCGTGAGGTCCTGCCACAGCCGGCAGAGCGTGAGGTAGTACTGCCCTTCCTTGAGCGGGTCGTCCCCGGCCACCGCCGCCCGGCGCAGGGCCCCCAGGGCGGTGCGTACGCCCCCTGGCCAGACCGAGCCGACGATCTCCCGGTAGTCGGGGCCCGTGACCGGGCCGAGCACCGAAGCACTGGGGTAGGTGAGGTGCACGGCATCCGTGTCGAAGAGGCGGACCGTGTGCCAGGCCTCTTCCGGCCCGTGCGGCCGGGGGCTCCACAGCACGGGGCCCTGAGTGTTGACGAGTGTGAGGTGCCCGCCGTCGGTGCCCACCGTGATGCGGTGGAAGAGATGGGTGTAGTTGTCCGGATCGCTCGACTTCATCTGGTTCTGCATGCGCAGTGTCATCGGCACACCGGCGAAGACACCGTTCACGGAGCGGTAGGGGAAGTCCAGCCCCGTGAGCGAGCGCAGCTCGTCCGGGATCGCCGGGATGTCGGCGAATCCCCACGGGCGCGCCCCGCCGAGGGCCCGGCCGAGGATGTCGAAGAGGGTGTAGGCGACCTGGATGGCACAGGTGGCGTCGATGAACTGGGGACGCTGCTTGGTGAACAACTCACGGGCAGCTGCGATGAATCTGCGCACCGGCTCGATGTGCGGGTAGTGGGTGTTGAGCCGGTACTGCACACCGTTCCTGCGGGCGGCCCGCAGGCAGGCGGCGAGCTCGTCGTGGTGCAGCGCGTGTTCCTGGAGCACGTGCATGCCACGGTCCATGAACGCCTGGGCGATCTCGGCCCCCCTGCCCCCCTGCACTCCCGCGCTGATGACCACACAGGCGATGTCCACGTCGTCGGGGACCTGCCGCACGTCGGTGTACAGCGGTACGTCGTAATACCGTGCGCACGCCTTGCTGCGGTCGCTGCCCTGTCCCACGATGCCGACGAGCTCGAAGGGGAAGTCCGGCTCCAGGAACGCCTGGAGGTAGACCCGTCCCCACCGTGTACCGCACACCACGACCTTCGGCCGGCGTCCGGTGTCCAGCGGCCTCACCATGAAAAATCCCTTCCCCGTTCTCTGTCCGCAGCTGTCAGCGGTACGTACGCGGTCACCTGGCCGCTCCGCCGCGCTGTGCGGCGGCCAGGATCTCCTTCGCCGTGGTCCCGACATGTGGGGCTTCCAGGCAGCTGAAGTGGTCGCCGGGCACCTCCGTCACCGTGAGGTCACCGAGACACGTCTCGCGCCAGTAGGCGGTCATGTCCGCCTGCAGCCCCGGCAGGAACTGGAGCGTGCCCCGCGGGTTCAGGAACGTCATGTCGCCGGCGTACAGGTCGGGCCGGTGCGAGGTCGCCGCCGCGAAGCTCTGCCGGAAAACGCCGTAGAGCTCGGTCACCTGCTGGGCCGAACCGATGGGAGAGCCCCGGTCGAGGAGGTGTGCGCTCAACGTGTCCAGCCGTTCCTGGGGGTCGCGTGCGCGCAACGCCTTGAAGCGCTCGGCGACCTCGGCCAGGCCCGGATCGCCGTCGAGGGCGTCGAAGGCCTCTTCGCCGACCGTGCCGGGGGTCGCGGCGAGCACGGTGCGCAGTGCCCGGCCCATCAGCTCCTCGTCCTTGTGGTAACCCATCGCGCCCAGATCGGCCGAGAGAACGCGGCCGAAGGCGTACTCGTAGAGCAGCTCGTCCTCGATCCGGTACGGGACGCGGTAGCTGCTCACCACGGTGAGGGAGGCAACGTCGGCGCCGGCTTCGGTGAGCCGGCCGGCCATCTCGGTCGCCAGCAGGCCGCCGAGGCAGTACCCGACGACGTGGAACCGCCGGTGGCCCTGGGCGAGCAGTTCTTCGGCGTAGTCGCCGGCGAGCCGTGAGATGAGGTGCTCGGCGTCCAGGGCCAGGTAGCCGCGCATGTCGTTGACGGCGAGACCGGCGAGCGGGCCGTGCTCGGCCAGTTCCCTGGCCAGCTTCCGGTACGGCGCCATCGTCCCGATGCCTTCGTGCACCAGCACCCGCAAGGGTCCCTCGGACTCGTCGTTGAGCGGAACGAGGGGCGAGAGCGCGGGAGCGCTGCCGGCGGCCTGTTCGGCGGGCCGGTACTGCCGGATGTAGTCGGCGAGTTCGGCGACGGTCGGCTGGTTGAGCAGCCGCCGCAGCAGACCGTCGAAGTAGAGCTCGGCGCATTCGGGGACCTGTTCGCGAATGCGGCCGACGAACTGGGCGACCAGCAGCGAGTCACCGCCGAGGTCGAAGAAGTTCTGCCGCCGGCCCACGGACGGCACACCGAGGACGTCGGCGGCGAGGGCCGCCAGTGTCTCTTCGAGGGCGTCGGTGACTTCTTCGTGCACCACGCTGTCCTCGGACCGTGTGGTGCACCGCAGCCGCTCCCGGAGCGCCTTGCGGTCGACCTTTCCGTTGTCGGTGAGCGGCAGCGCGTCGAGGACCTCGATCTCCGCGGGGATCATGTGCTCGGGCAGGCGCCGCCGGAGGTGCTCGGTCAGCGCCGGGCCGTGGACGCGCGCGTGCTCGGGCCGCAGCCGTACCGCGAAGACGTGCTGTCCCATACCGGAGAGTGCGTCGTCCTCCTCCGGCAGGCAGACGACCGCGTCGGCGCCCAGCCCGGCTGTCAGGTCCAGCCACTGCCGCCGGGTGACGAACGTGGTGTCCTGCTCCGCACGGAAGTCCTTGAACTCCTCCATCATGAACGCCTGCGAGACGCTGATCTCCAGGTGCTCGCGGGTCGCCTCGATGAAAATCAGCCAGCCGCCCGGTACGAGGAGTTCCTTGAGGTGGCGCAGCGTGCGTTCGGTGTGCCGGGCGTTGTTCAGCACTCCGCCGCACAGCACCACGTCGTAGGAGTTCGCGGCGAGACCCTGGGGCCGGTAGTCCGCGTTGAGGTCGTAGAGCTGGTACTCCATGTTCGTACGGTCGGCGAAGCGGGCGCGGGCTCCCTGCAGGAAGTACTGCGAGACGTCGGTGAAGGTGTAGTGGACGTCGTAGGGCGCCAGGGCGTCCACGGCATGCCGGGTGGTGCTGGCGATGCCGCCGCCGACCTCCAGCACGCGCAACGGCCCGTCGGCGGCCGTACGGGCCTCGGCGATGCAGCGCAGGGCCTGTGCCGCGATGCGGTTGTTGTGTTCGGCCGCCACGTTGTGGCTGTAGGTCGCCTCGGCGACGTCCTGGCGCCCTTCGGGGAAGAACATCCGGGAGGGGTTGGCCTCGCCGCGCAGCAGTGCCCGGAGGCTCTCCGCGCTGCCCCGGAAGTACGCCATGAGGGCGGTGGGGCAGATCCGTTCGGTCCGGGCCGCCTCGGCGCGTTCCCAGGCCCGGGTGCGGTCCGCGACATCGGCCGGCCGCAGGCCGTGGTGGCGTCCGTCGTCGTCGCGGCGCACCATTCCGGCTGCCGCCAGTTCGCGGAGCCAGCGCCGTACGAGGGAATGGTGTTCGGGCAGCGCGCCGAGCGCGGTGGCGAGGTCCGCTGCCGTCGCCGCACCACCGTCCGCGAACAGGCCGGTCTTGCCGAGCGTCTGGGCCATGGAGGTCAGCAGGGCGGCGTCCAGCTCACGGACGAAGTCGGCGATGCCCTCGCCGTCGATGTCGCCTTCGAGGTCGGCGCGGACCGCAGCCGCGGCGGTGGTCAGGGCGCGTACCACGTCGTCGGCGGGCTCGGGGTCCGTGTCGAGTGTCTTGCCTGTGACGAACGCGCACAGCTTCCGGTCGGCAGCACTCTCCCCCGTGACGACGGCGGCGGCCGCTCCGACCGAGGGGGCGGAGCACAGTCCTTCCTCGACCTCGGCCAGCTCGATCCGGTGCCCTCTGATCTTGACCTGGGCGTCCTCGCGGCCCAGGAATTCGATCGTGCCGTCCGGCAGGTAGCGCCCGAGGTCACCGGTGCGGTACAGCCGCTCGCCGGTGGCGGGGTGCCGGATGAACTTGGCGGCGGTGAGCGCGTCGTCGCCGAGGTATCCCTGGGCCACGCCCGCGCCGCCGATGTACAGCTCGCCCGCGACCAGTTCGGGGCGGTCGCGCAGGTCCTGGTCGAGGACGGCGAAAGTCTGGTTGGCCAGCGGGGTGCCGTACGGAATGCTGCGCAGGTCCTCCGCCACATCGTCCAGTGGGTGGTGGATCGACCAGATCGCGGCTTCGGTCGCTCCGCCGAGGCTCACAGCCCTGAGCCCGGGGAGCAGTTCGGCCAGCTCTCCCGGGAGCGTCACGGGTATCCAGTCCCCGGACAGCAGCGCCAGCCGCAGTGCGGAGAGCGCCCCGGCGGGTATGCGGTCGCGTTCCGCGTTGAGGTAGTGCGCGAGCATCTGCATCTGGGCCGGTACGGAGTTCCAGAGGGTCACGCCGTGGTCGGCGGCGGTGCGAGCCCAGTGGGAGGGGTCGGACCGGCCTTCGTGTCCGGGCAGCACAAGGGCGCCACCGACGGACAGCGGGCCGAAGACGTCGTAAACGGACAGATCGAAGCCCAGGTTGGCGAGTCCCAGGACGCGGTCGTCCGCGGTGACGGCGAACCGCCGGTTGATGTCCTCGATGGTGTTCAGGGCACTGCGGTGGCTGATCATCACCCCCTTGGGCCGCCCTGTGGAGCCCGAGGTGTAGATGACGTACGCAAGGTCGTCGGGGGCGGCCGACGGTTCGTCGGGGGTGGGGGCCGTGGTGACGGGGGCCAGGGTGTCGACGGGGACACGAGGGATGCTGGTGCCGTGAGCGGCGTCGGCCAGCCAGGACTGGGTGAGGACGCAGCGGACGGCTGCGTCCTGGAGTATCCGGTCGCGCCGCAGCTCCGGCTGGAGGGAGTCGACCGGCAGGTACGCGCGGCCGGCGAGGAGGATGCCGAGGACGGCCGCGGGCTGTTCCCAGCCCTTGTCCATCACCACGGCGACGAGTTCGCCGGGGTCGGTGCGGTCCCGCACCGCCTCGGCCACGGCCCGGGCGTGGTCCAGCAGCTCCCGGTAGGTCAGGGTGCGGCGGTCGCTGATGACGGCGGGCCGTTCGGGGGTGCGCCCGGCCTGGCGGACGAACTCCTCGTGCAACAGCCCCTCGGGGAGCGGGGCGGCCGTGTCGTTCACCGCTCGGCGGCGGTCACGCTGGTCGGCCGGCAGGGGTACGGGGGCGAGTTCGCGCCACGCTTCGTCGCCTTCGGCGAGGCGCAGCAGCAGGGTGCGATAGGCGTCGAACATGGCATCCAGGACGCGCTCCGGTACCACGCCTTCCCGTACGTCCCAGTTCGTGGCGAGGCCGCCGCGCCGCTCGATGTTCTGGCAGTCGATCCAGACCTGCGGTGTCTGGCTGATGCCGTGGCCGAGCTGTCCCCAGGCCTCCTCGCCGAGGCCGTCATCGGTACCGCCGACACCGATGGCGCTGGTGAAGACGACGGGCATCAGGGCGGCCTCCTGGCCGCGCCGCCGGGACAGCTCACGCATGACCTCGACGCCTGAGCACAGGCGGTGGTCCAGGTCCTCCCAGAGCCGGCCCTGGAGCGTGCTAGCCCGCTCGGCGAGCGGGACCCCGTGGTCCTGAGTGACCTCAAGCAGGTCGACGGAGGTGAAGTCACCGATGAGGCGAGGGACGTCGGGGTGCAGGGGCAGGCGGTTCAGCAGGGTGAGGTTCAGGGTGAACCGCGGGTGTCTGCTCCACGCGCCGATCACCTCGGTGTACGCGGCGAGCACGGCGGTCGACGCGGTGACGCCGTGCCGGCCCGCGCGTTCCCGCAGTGCGGACCATTGCGGCGGGGTGAGGCCGAAGGCGTACCGGCGGAAGTGGGGTTGCCCCTCGGCCCCGGCGTCCCGCTCCATCGGAAGCTCGGGGGCGGGCGGCAGTTCGTCGATCCGCTGCCACCAGTAGGCCCGGTCCTCCTCGTAGCGGGGACCTGTACGCAGTTCGCGCTCGGCGCGGAGGTAGTCGCGGAACTGGATGGTCAGCTCCGGCAGTTCGGCGTCGGGACACTCGTACAGCTGGCGGAGTTCGTCCAGCAGAAGCTGGATGCTGAGGAAGTCGGCGATGAGGAAGTCGACGGAGAAGTGCAGGATGTCCTTGCCGGGGCCGCGGGTCACTCGGAGGTCGAAGAGGGGCCACACCGTGCTGTCGTAGACCCGGTGGCCCATCTCCTCCCGTATCTCCTCCCTCCGGGCCGCGCGTTCTTCCGGGCTGTCCGAGGCCAGGTTCTCGACGGCGACGCGGTAGGCGGGCCGGGTCGGCGCCACCTGCTGAGTGCCGTCGTCGGCGACGGTGGCACGCAGCATGTCGTGCCGTTCGATCATCTTCTGCCAGGCGGCTTCCAGACGTGCCGGGTCGAGCGCGTCGAACTCCAGCTCACCGTAACCGTGGCAGGAGACTCCGCCATAGGCGAAGACGTCCCGGCGGCCGAGCAGGTATGCGGACTGCATGTCCGTGAGAGGGAAGGGGTCGTGACGGCTCTCCGGGTCCGGCTCGGCCGTCCGCCCGTCGGCGGTCCGGCGCAGCCGTTCAAGGACCTCGGATTTGCGACGCCGGAGCTCCTCGCGCAGCTCTTGGGTCAGGGCTCCGGCCGGCGACCGGTAATGCAGTCCGCCGTCCTCTTCCCAAAGCTGAATGCCCCGTCGTTCGAGTTCAGCGATGAGCAGTTCAGCAGCATTCATCCGAAGTCCTCCTGAAAGAGGGGCCGGCACGCAAAAGAACGCGCTCCCCCGTCGACAACCAACTGCGGACACCGGTCATACGCCTGGTCAAAGACGTCGGCACGCAGCAGAAACGTCGTACGCCACCTACTGATCAATCCGGACGGCCTAGAAGCTAACACCCGGTCAACTTCGGCCACAACCCTCTTCCGTGGTAGAGCGGCACCTGGTTTGATTACGCGTATACATGATCCGCTACGAGGAGACGAGGAACGCGCCGATGACGGAAAGCCCGACGACTGACCATCGCGAGGCGGCAGCGCAACCAGAACGCTGGACACAGGCTCAGAAACGGCTGCTGATCGTCGTCGCGGCCGCAGCGGGAATCTCCGGAATCGACACCACCATCGTCAATGTGGCGCTGCCGCACATCGGGACCGACCTGACGATCTCCCTGGCCGGACTCCAGTGGGTCGTGGACGCCTACAGCCTGCTGTACGGGGCCTTCCTGCTGACCGCCGGCGTACTGGCCGACCGCTGGGGGCACCGCCGGATGTTCGTCCTCGGCGTGCTCGCGTTCGCACTGACCTCCACGGTGATCGCCGTTTCGCAAGGGTCGGAAGTGCTGATCGCGGCGCGCGCCGCGCAGGGGGTCTCGGCGGCCGCCCTGACCTCCGCGGGACTGGCCCAGCTGACCGCCGGCTTCCCCGGCCGGGCCAGGGCCCGCGCACTGGGCCTCTACACCACCGTGGCGTCCTTGTCGTTCGTCGTCGGCCCGCTGCTGGGCGGAGTGCTCGTCGACTCGGCCGGATGGCGCTGGGCGTTCCTGATCAACCTGCCGCTGTGTCTGGCGGTCGTGGCCGGCTCCCGCGGCCTGCCCGGCGGCCACCGGTCCGCCGACCGGCCGCTGGACCCCGCCGGCCTGCTCCTCTCCGCCGCCGGCCTGATCGCGGTGACGTACGCGGTGATCGCGGCACCGGAACACGGCTGGGCCGGCACGACGACCCTCGGCTGCCTCGTCGCCGGCCTCCTTCTCCTCGCGCTGTTCGTCGTGGCCGAGCGGCGTGGCCGTCACCCCCTGCTCGACCTGAGCCTCCTGCGCGCCCCCGCCTACAGCGGCGCGCTGCTCACCCTCTTCACCATCGTGGCGTCGTTCTTCGGCCTCATGATGTTCCTGGCCATCTGGTTCCAGCAGGTGCGGGGCTACTCCGCATTGCAGGCGGGGGCCGCCCTGCTCCCCATCATCCTGCCGTTCATGGTGACGGCTCCCATGGGCGCCAAGCTGCTGAAGAAGTTCGGTACGGCGACCGTGACGGCGGTCGGCAGCGCCGTCACGGCCGTCGGCCTGCTCCCCCTGACCATGCTGAACACGGACAGCAGCTGGCTGCACCTCGCGCCGGCCCTGGTGGTCCTGGGCGCGGGTGGCGGAGTCGTCCAGGCCCCCGTCATGGCCGCGGCCCTCGGCGCGGTCCCCGTCGAGCGCGCGGGGCTGGCCAGCGGCCTCGCCAACAGCGTGCGCCCGCTGGGCATCGTGGTGGGCGTCGCGGCGCTCGGCACCGTCCTGGCCACGCAGGTCCGCAGCGCCCTGGAGGGGCCGCTCTCGGCGGCGCACGTCGGTACCGGCCGCGCCGAGGGAATCATCCACGCCGTCTCGGCGGGGCGCCTGGAGACCGTGCCCGGCGTCCCGTTCCGCGCTCTGCAGGACGCCTTCACCCATGGCCTGACCGCAGTGGCCTGGGGAAGCGTGGTACTCGCCGGGTGCTCGGCCGTGATCGCCGCGTGCACCCTCCGCACCGGGCCCGCCGCCCGCCCCGCGGGTGCCCCGGCGCCCCAGGAGGGCTGACTCGCCCCCATGACGAGAGGGGCCTCGGGTTCGCGGACCCGAGGCCCCTCTCGTGCGTGCCGGCGCACCGTCAGGGTTTCGGCGTGAATCCCAGCTGCTCCATGAACTGGAGACCGTCGGAACTCACCCAATACTCGGTGAACTTTCCGTCACGGCAGCGGAAGATATCCATACCCGCGAAGGAAACCTCGGTTCCCACGACGGCCGACGAACCGGGAAGTTCACCGTTGTACTTTCCCCGGAAAATCCACCTGCCGGACACCAGGTCGTTTTCCGCGAGCGGGCCGACGACGACGTCGACGTGCACCTCGGAAAAGAGCGAGACCCCGCGGCGGACCATTTCGGCCAGCTGAACGGGGCCGGACACGTCCTCGCCCGGCCAGTGGGCAACAAAGTCCGGCGCCGCGAGCTGCTCCGCGAGATCGTCCATCTTCTCCGGATCGGCATGCCAGAGCTCGTCGATCCATTTCCTGTAGAGCGACCTGTTCTGCTCCGCACTCATGCGCGTCTCCTCATACACCCGACGTTCGTGTACACGTACACATACTGTACCCCGCCCCATCAGATGCTGCCCTCGTCCATCGGCTCCGAAGCCGACGGGCGTCGGGACACGATCAGCTCGGCGAGCTGCCGCACGGTCGGTGCCGCGAGGAATTCGCGCAATGTCACCACCACGCCGGAGGACTTGCGGACGGACTCGGCGAGTCGGGTCGCGAGCAGGCTGTCCCCGCCGAGGACAAAGAAGCTCTGATCCCGGCCCAGCCGGTCGACGCCCAGCAGCTCCCGCCACTCCGCCGCGAGGGCGAGCTCCGTCTCTCCCCTCGGTGCTTCGAGGGTCTGCTCCTGCGGGCGCGCGCCGCGCAGCTGCCGGACGACCTCGGCACGGTCGACCTTGCCGTTCGCGGTCAGGGGGAGCGCCGCCACCTCGACCAGCAGCTCGGGGATCATGTAACCCGGCAGCCGGTCCGCGAGCCAGGTACGCCACGCATCCGGGGCCGGACCGCCGGCAGGCCCCGGTCGGCCCGACTCGGGCACCACCATCGCGGCGAGCCCGGTCGCCGGCTCCCCGACGGTCGCCACCACGCACTGGGCGATGTCCGGGTGAGCGGTGAGTGCGGTCTCCACCTCGCCCAGTTCGATGCGGTGCCCGCGCACCTTCACCTGATGATCAGCGCGCCCCAAGAACTCCAGCGTGCCATCCGGCCAGTACCGCCCCAGATCCCCGGTCCGGTACCACCGCACCCCCTCGCACTCCACGAACTGCCGCGCCGTCCGCTCGGCATCACCGCAATACCCCAGCGCGACCCCCGCACCACCGATCCACAACTCACCCGGCACCCAGTCAGGACAGTCCCGCCCCAGCTCATCCACCACCCGGAAGCGCTGGTTGGTGAGGGGCCTGCCGTACGGAACGGCGGACCAGCCAGGGTCGACCCGGTCGACCTCGAAGAAGTTCGACCACACCGCGGCTTCCGTGGCTCCACCGAGCGCGACGAGGCGGCAGCCGGGAGCCTCCCGCGCGAGCCGGCCGCGCAGGTCGAGGCCGACCCAGTCACCGGAGACCAACGCCACGTCCAGGGAGATCAGGGGCGGGCCGTCGTCCGCAGCGACGAGCAGCATGTCCAGCAGCGCGGGCACGGTGTTCCAGACCGTGACGTCCCGGCGTCGTACCAGTTCCGCCCAGCGCCGGGCCTCCCTGCGTTCGCCCTCCTCGATGAGGACGAGGGCGCCGCCGGCCGACAGCAGCCCGAAGATGTCGTACACCGACAGGTCGAAGTCCAGCGCCGACACCGCCAGCACCCGGTCCTCCGGACCCACCGCGAACCGCGCGTTCACATCCTCCAACGTGTTCACCGCCGCCGCATGACTGACCATCACCCCCTTCGGCTCCCCCGTCGAACCCGACGTGAAGATGATGTACGCCAACTCCTCCGCGTCCACCGCCACCGGCTCCGCCAACGGCTCCGCACCCCACGCCTCGTCCAGCACCGCCTCGGTGAGCACGACGGAGACTTCCGCCCGGGCGAGGATGCGCTCCGCGCGGCGCTCCGGCTGGTCCACCCCGATCGGGACGTACACGCCACCGGCCGCGAGGACCCCCATGACAGCCGCGATCTGGCCGGGGCCCTTCGGCAGGCGGATCGCCACCGCGTCGCCCGGCCGGACACCGGACGCGGTCAGATGGCCTGCCACCCGCAGCGCCCGCTCCGCGAGCCGGCCGTAGGACCAGATCGTGCCGTCACCGCAGATCAGTGCGGGTGCCTCGGGATCGGTCCCGGCGCGTGCGAAGAAAGCCTGGTGCAGCGGTGCCCGCCGTACCTCGGCGGTGGTCGCGTTGGCCTCGGCCCGGACGCTGCGCTGGGCTGCGGGCAGCGCGTCCGGCAGCGGCCGGGTCCAGTCCACGTCGGCGAGGGAGAGCACCAGCTCACGGTGGGCGTCGAACATCGCGTCCAGCACGCCCTCCGCGAACAGTTCCTCCACGGCGTCCCAGTTGAAGCGGACGCCGCCCGCGAAGTCCATGACCTGGTAGTCCAACCACACCTGCGGCGTCTGGGAGAGGCCCCAGACCTGCTCCGCGAACGGCGGCGCCGCCAGCTCCGCGCCCACACCGAGCGCACTGGTGAACACCACCGGCATCGCCCCCGTGGCCCGGTCGTCCGACCGCGCCATGTCCCGCAGCACCTCGATCGCCGAGACCGTACCGTGGTCGAGGTCCTCCCAGAGGCCGTCCTGGAACCTCCGGGCACGCTCCAGGAGCGACTCACCGCGTCGCGGCCGGTACCCGGCCAACAGCAGTGAGGTGAAGTCACCGACGACGGACCGGATCTCCGGGTGCACCTCCTGCCTGTCGAAGAGGGTGAGATTCAAGGTCACGTCCGCCCGGCTGGACCACCGGCCCAGCACCTCGGCGTAGCAGGTCGCCAACAGGGCCGCCGGCGTCAGGCCGTGGGCGCGCGCCTTGTCGCGGATCTTCTCCCACTGCTCCGGGGGGACGACGGCCTCGCGCCGTGTGAAGCGCGGCGCTGTGACCAGCTCGGGGTCGGTGCGCAGCGGAAGCTCGGGCGCGGGCGGCAGCTGGGCGGCGCGCTCGCGCCAGTACTGCCGGTCGGCCTCGCGGCGCTCCGGGTCCGGCCGGACGTTCAGCAGGTAGTCCCGGAACGACAGGGTCAGCGGCGCCGGCTCGGCGCCCGGGTCCCGGTAGCGGGTCCCCAGCTCCGAGAAGACGATCATGATGCTCAGCGCGTCCAGCACGAGCAGGTCGAGGCTGAACGCGATGCGGGTCGGCCCGCCTGCCACCCGGACCGCCCGGATGTCGAAGAGCGGCCAGCGCGTCGAGTCGAGCACCTGGTGGGAGAGGCTGTCGCGCATCCTCGTGAGGGCGGCCTCCCGCTCCCCCGCGGACACGTCGGTGACATCGATGCGGTACTCGGGGACGGCGGGCAGGATGCGCTGCGTTCCGTCCTCGCCGAACACCGCCCGCAGCATCTCGTGTCGTGCCACCACGCGGTTCCAGGCGTCCTCCAGCCGGCGCACGTCGAGGTTGTCGTCCTCGAACTCCCAGTACCAGTGGGACGCCACTCCACCGAGGGCGAAGTCCTCCGTCCTGCCGAACCAGTACGCCCGCTGCACGTCGGTCAGCGGGAACGGCTCGTAACGGCCCTCAAGATCCTCGACGATCGTGGCGGCCGGGGCTTCCGCTGTCGTGTTCGTGCTCAGGGAGGCCGCGAAATCCTTCAGCACCGGACGGGAGAGCAGGGTCCGGAGCTCCACGCCGGACAGGCCCGCGGCACGCAGCCGCCCCGCTGCCCTGGTGGCGAGCAGGCTGTCACCGCCCAGGGCGAAGAAGCCGTCGTCACGCGTGACCCGGTCGACGCCCAGCAGCTCCTTCCAGACCTCGGCCACCTGCTGCTCGGCTCCGGCCCGCGGCGGTTCGCCCGGCGTGCCGCCGGTGCGCGAGGCGTCCAGCAGGGCCGATATCCGCCTGCGGTCGATCTTCCCGTTGGCGTTCAGCGGCAGTTGTTCGAGTACCAGGATCCGCTCGGGGATCATGTACGAGGGGAGGTGTCCGGCGAGCCGGTCGCGCAGCTCGTCCGGGTCCGGTACGCGCCGTGCGGGCTGCACGGCCGCGGCCAGCTGCGGCGAGGTGCCGCCCGTCACCAGGACCACCGCTCGGGCGACATCTGGCTGCTTGTCGAGTGCGGTTTCCACCTCACCCAGCTCGATGCGGTGCCCGCGCACCTTCACCTGATGATCAGCCCGCCCCAAGAACTCCAGCGTGCCATCCGGCCAGTACCGCCCCAGATCCCCGGTCCGGTACCACCGCACCCCCTCACACTCCACGAACTGCCGCGCCGTCCGCTCGGCATCACCGCAATATCCCAGCGCGACCCCCGCACCACCGATCCACAACTCACCCGGCACCCAGTCAGGACAGTCCCGCCCCAGCTCATCCACCACCCGGCAGGTGACATTGGCGAGCGGCGTCCCGTAGGGCACGGAGCGCCAGTGCCCAGGGATGCCGGTCACCTCGCACACCGTGGAGTGGATGGCGGCCTCGGTGGTGCCGCCGAGGCCGGCGAGTCGACTGCCGGGCGCCCACCTTTGCAAGCGGCCCCAGAGGTCCACCGTGACCCAGTCACCGCCGAGCAGGGCGACACGGAGCGGCACGTGCTGTCCGCTCTCCTCCGCCGCGATGAGGAGCATGTCCAGCAGGGCCGGTACGGACTGCCAGACCGTCACCTGCTTGTGCCGCACGAGACCGACCCAGCTCAGGGCATCGCGTCGCTGGTCCTCCGAGACGAGGACGAGGGCGCCGCCGGCCGACAGCAGCCCGAAGATGTCGTACACCGACAAGTCGAAGTCCAGCGCCGACACCGCCAGCACCCGGTCCTCCGGACCCACCGCGAACCGCGCGTTCACATCCTCCAGCGTGTTCACCGCCGCCGCATGACTGACCATCACCCCCTTCGGCTCCCCCGTCGAACCCGACGTGAAGATGATGTACGCCAACTCCTCCGCGTCCACCATCACAGGCTCCGCGAGCGGACCGGCCCGCAGTGCCTCGTCGAGCAGGAGTGGCTCAAGGCCCTCGGGCCAACTCGGGTCCTCGCGCTCGTCCTTGTCGGTCAGGACGGTCCGGACGCCGGCCCGTCGGTAGATCTTCGCTCTGCGGGACGACGGCTGATCGGTCCCGATCGGTACATACGCGGCACCGGCGGCCAGTACGCCCAGGACGGCAGCGACCTGTCCTGGCCCCTTGGGCAGGGTGACGGCCACGGTGTCTCCTGGTACGACACCGCGCGCCCGCAGCGCTCCCGCGACCCGCAGCGCCCGCTCGGCCAGTTCATCGTAGGTCTGCTGCTCGTCGTCTCCCCACAACAGCGCCGGACGGCCGGGCGCCACGGCGGCCTGGTGGAAGAACTCCTCGTGCAGGAGCGAACCACTGCCCGCGGCGCGCGTGTCGTTGCAGACGGCGCGTACGGCACGCTGGTCATCCGGCAGCAGGTCGGGCAGCTGTCGGCCCCAGTCGTCATCGGGGCCGCCGAGCCACTCGATGATCCTGCGGTAGGCGCCGAACATGGCATCCAGAACACCTTCGCCGAACAACTCCTGTTCCGCATCCCAGTTGAGCAGCAGACCACCGTCATGCTCGGTGACCTGGTGGTCCAGCCATACTTGCGGTCCTTGCGAGATCATCCAGGAAGGTGCGCCGAAACATCGGCGCACCTCCTCGCTGAACAGCTCCCCCAAGCTGAGCCCACTGGTGAACACCACTGGCGCATACACCGGATCGCCGTTGTTGGCCCGGGTCAGGTCGCGCAGTACGTCGACGCCGGAATATTCGGTGTGCGCCATGTCGGCCTGCAATCGGCCATGCAGCTGCCGCGCCCGCTCCAGAAAAGTGCCCGCCTCGCTGAGGTCGACTTCGAGCAGCAGAAGATTGGTGAAGTCCCCACTGAGCCGGAAGACATCCGGGTGCACTGCTTCCCTGTCGAACAGCGGTAGGTTCAGCACGAAGTGCTTGCGCGAGCTCCACGCCGCCAGCACTTCGGCGAAAGCGGTGGCGAACACCGTGGAAAGCGTCACGCCGTGCGACCTGGCGCGCGCCGCGAGCCGATCCCGCTCGGGGCCGCTGAGCCAGTGGTGCCGACGGCTCGGTGAACGCCGTGTGAGGCGCTCCGGGTCCACTGCCAGCGGGAGTTCCGGGCCGCCGGGCAGCTCCGGCAGGCGCTCCTGCCAGTACGCCCTGTCCGCCTGGCGGCCTCGCTCGCGGCGACGCGTGCGGTGGGCCAGGTATTGCGGGTAGCTGTAGTCGATGGGCGGCAGCGATGCGTGCGGTGCGTCGTAGAGCGACGCCAGATCGGCCAGAACGATGCGGAAGCTCAGCGCGTCCGCCACGAGCATGTCGACATTGACGTGCACCCGGGTAGCACCGTCCGGGAGCAGTGAGAGCTGGACGTCGAAGACCTCGCCGCGTTCCACCGCCAGGCGTCGGCCCGAAAGCTCCCGGCGCAACCGCGCCAATCGCTCCTCGGCCTCGTCCATGCCGTGTTCCCGCAGGTCATGGATTGTCAGGCCGGGCCAAGCGCTCTGCTCGGCGATCCACTGCCGGCCGTCGTCGGTGAAGTGCGCCCGCAGCATCGCATGGCGCTGCGTGAGAGCACGGACAGCCTGTTCCAGCCGGTCGGGCTGCACGTCGCGGCCGGTGAACTCATTGTAGAAGTGTGCGGCGACGCCACCCAGCACCTGCTCGTCGCCGCGGCCGATCCAGTACGCATGCTGCATCAGGGCCAGATCGAACGGCTCCGTCCCGCTCGGGGCGGCTATCTCCTCCGCCGTCAGGCCCTGCTCCGCGCCGGCCTGCCCAGCTTCTCGCGCCGAGGTCACCGCGTCCCACCAGTCCTTCAGCACCGGGCGCGCGAACAGCTCGCCGAACGTGATACCCGCACCGTCCGCCTGCCACCGGTTGACCAATGTCATGATCATGATGGAGTCGAGCCCGAGCGCGGTGAGGTCGGCGTCGTCACGGACCCTGTCGAGTGGCTCGTCCAGGATCTCCGCGATGTCCTGACGCATCAGCTCCATGGAAAGCGGCTCGCCGCCCCCTCCGTCGCCGAGTTCGACAGCCTGCTCCACCTGCCCTCCCTCTTCGAAGAGAACGGCGGACTCGAACAACGTGGAGGAGCCGAAGAGGCCCCCCGCCGACTCATCCTCCGGGGCCACCACATCTTCCGTGCGGCGTTCCACGTGCAGGACGTCCAACGCTCCGCGTCGGTACAGCTGGAGAGCGTCGTGAGCCATCGGCTCCCCCTCCGGCGAACGCGGCAGGCTCGACGCCCCCACACAGACGATCTCTTCAGGAGGTGACTGGGACTCTTCGGTAAGTGCGGTACGCAGCATGCCGGCCACAGAGACAGGAGGGACATCCGCCGCCCCCTGGGCGCACTCGACGAACACCGTCGGCCCATCGTCGAGAGACTGCTGAATCAAGCAGATCCCGCCGCATCGCGCCTCGGCCAACCGCCGCCCCAGAGCCTCCGCGAGCTCCCGTTCCGTTAGGCGTCCTGTCCCTGACGTAATGCCCCGCTGCGCTTCCACCAGCCTGACCTCATTCAAGTCGGGAGTTTGTTTACTTGTACCCCAACCCTTCAACCCCTGTACAGGGAACGCGAGTTTCACTGCATACCCAGCACCACACCGTGCGCAGTACCCATCCCCGGGAACACCGTCCACTCCCGACCGCTGCGGCCTCACGCTGCGACCAGCCACAACAGAACGGCGACCGACACCACCCTCCGGGAACCGCAAACTCACGCCTCGAAGCTGATGGGCGCAGTCGACTCGACCGCGGCGCCGACCCCGGCGACGGGTTTCTGCGCCGAAGCCCGACATACCGCAGAGGCTGGAAGAACCCCCATCTCGCTCACGCACACCACCCGAAGCCCCGGTCGCACTCAATCACCAGGGACTGGCATCAAGCCTGCGCCGTGAGTACCACGATCTCCCATCCCGACAATTTCCGGCTTCCCCCGGCCGGCGTACCACGCCATGCGAGGGCCCCTCACTTCGCGCAGTGCAGCACCAAGCCGGTTCCTTCGAGGCGGGCGGCCGAAAACTCGAGCCACCCAAGGAGCACCGACGACGAGAAGAGCGGAATGGGCCCTTCGTGATCAAAAGACGGCGATACCGACCAGACACCTATGTGCAGGAGACCGACGTGACCGAGGACATGCTCGCAGGCGCCAAGGGTTCGCCGAATCGGTTCGCAAACCCCACGGCTTGCCTGCTCGCGGACACTGGGTAGGTCACGCCTCACTGCCCCGCGGTCCATGGCCACGCGCCCCTCTCGCCCAACCGGACGCGGGGCCGTCTCTGCAGCGCCCCCCGGATGAGGGCCACTCCCAACGGCCCCGGCCCTTTGGAGAGTTTCCGGGGAGAACGGCCCCCTCTGGGGAGTCCGTGGGGAGTTCCGGCCGCATAGACGCGCACGAACCTGAAAGCCTCCGCAAGAGGCATTGCCGCAGCTCAGCGGGCTGCTAACGGCCAGAACCGCAGGTCAGCGGCGTTGCCCGGGGAAGCACATAACATACGTCCCAAGATCGTCCCCTTCAACGATCCCGGGGAGCGACCCACCCTCCCTCAAGGGAGTCACATAACGAGTCGCAATGACTTCTGTCAGCATTTCCCCAGGCTATACGCCTACCTGGCCTTAGGAATCAAGACGGACCGACAAGTCCCTCCGACCTGGCGATCCGCCCTGAACCCCCTGGGGAATTCCTGGGGAGTTCCTGGGGAGTTTCGGCTGCGGGCGACCACGCCGCCCTCCCCACCACCGAACAGGATGTCGATGGCACCCCGTCCCCTGTTCCCTGCCTCCGGCATGAAGTGCGCGTAGTGGTCCAGCGTGATGGTCGGCGACGAGTCACAAGGCGCCCAAGAGCGGGGCGAAGGCCGCGGGGCCGGCGGCGACGGCCGGGGTGGAGTGGTGTAACACCGACTTCGAGAGCATCCTCGCTACCCGGTTCACCGAGTGCGATGTCAGGTCGGTGCCGATCTATATCCGCATGGACGGCGCGATCCAGGCCACTGCTCGCTGCCTCCGCCCTGGTGGACGCGGCCGACACGCTGAACTGTGACGAGTTCGCGTTCGCCTCCTCCTACAACAGCGGCGGCATGTCGTCCGCTGAGGGCGGCCTGAACCCCACCCTCCTCCCGGGCGGGACCACGCCGACGGGTGCGGCGTGTATTGGCACCTACGCCAAGAAGCACGACAGCATGGTCCACCTGTTCTCCTTGAACGGCACCGACCCCACGTTCAGCGAGGTGTGCGGCCGGTCGGCCATCTTCGGCATGCACAACCAGGAATCCATGGGCAACCACTTCGCGACGTTCATGCGGGACATGCGGATCATGGACAAGGATGCGTACTGACTGGACACGCGGATGGATGACGGCGGCATCTGCACGTACGGCATCGGCGGCGGTCAGCCGGTGCTCTACAAGCTAGCCGCGGAGTAACACCCCTGGCCGCAACGGCATTGGCCCCCACCCTGCAATCAGGGTCGGGGCCAGTCTCGGGTGCGCGGCAGACGGTCAGGCCGGGGCAATGAGGACGCCGGGAAGGTCACCGGCCTTCACGGCGTCCTGGTCGATGGCCACGCCCGTGTAGGCGCCCACTGCGGTGAACACCAGCTCGGGCAGGCGCCCGCCATGCTCCTCGAAGTACGCGACGACTTCGCCCTCACTGGCCTCAGGCATCGACGGGAACACCGCGCCCGCGGCGCTGAGGGAGGCATCGACGGCCGAGCCCTGCCCGGTGTCGGTGCCGAAGTCAGCCCGATACGCGCAGGCATCGGACGCATGGATGATCAGGGCCGGGGGGCTGAAACGGTTGGCGGTCAGGCAGAGGATCTCTTCGCCCTCGCAGGGAAGCATCGACTCGACCTTGCCTTGGTAGCCGGTCGCCCAGGTTGCCATGCCCCAGTCCTCCAGCACGTACGTCCACTCACCGCACGTGCCGTACATGGAGCGGTTGAGGTGGGGGGAGGGCTGGCCCGGCTGCCCTGCCGGTGCGCGCAGCTCCCTGCCCGGGGTGCGCGCGGCTAGCGCGTCGAGGTCGGCGCCCAGGTTGATGAGGAACTCGTCCGTCTCCACGCCTCGGGCCAGGGTCAGCGAGATGCCGCCGAGCATGCCGGGCACGGCCGATGAAGGGGTGTGATGGTGTGCGCCCATCCACGCTATGCCGTCACTCATGCCGGTCAGACTATTGGCCTGGCACTGGCGGTAGTCCGGGTGGTGGCAAGTGCCGGCACAAGCAGTGCGGCCGGTTGTGGTTCTGCGCACCGGCCGCAAGCGCGCCCGCATTGCCCGCTTTCATGACCCCATAAGCAGTTATGCAGGGTGTGAGTGGTGAGGAGTTGCCGTCGAGAAGCGCGCGGTCGTGGGTTCAGTTTCGGCCAGGGATCGAAGCTGCCGGCGGAACCGTTCTGGACCCGGTGTGGCAGCAACCCCCGCCAACTTCGCTCGGGACCGGGGCCTTTGCCGGGCGTGCGCGAGGGTGGACTTCTCGGAGCGGGCATGGGCGGCGTTCAAGGCGACGGTGGCTGAACTGGTCGGCGCTGTGCTGAAAGAGCCATGGCGCAGGTTGGACAAGCCGCATAGCGCCATGTACGGGGAGGCTCCACGCTGGAGAGTCCCAGCGCCTCGGCATCAACCCCCACGTGGTGGCGATCGCCGTCCGGCGCCAACTCATGAAAGTCGAGCATGGTTCTCCCTGTCAGTGGGGTGAAGTGTCCAACCACATGATGCAGGGGCCAGCACGAGACGGATGCTGCTTGTGACGGAGACGGCGGTTGTCCGGCAGGTAGGCGTCCCGGCGCGGCCTCGGGGCGTTCCCGGCGCGTGCTGGGGGAATGGGACAGCGACGCGTACCAGTTCGTCGGCACGCCGACCTTGCTGCCGCCCAGTCGTGGATGAACGAGCGGGCGCTCGATGACGCTACCGCGGCGTAGGCGGACCTGAACGCGGCTGGCGGCGGGACGGCGTCCGGCCGATGCTGCCCCCGCCCGGCCCGGTCCACCGACCGCCGCCTGATGCGTTGTCAGGGGCCTGCGGCACACTGGGCACCTCACCGTTGGAGCAGGGGGGCTGATGGCGTTCCGGGCCGTGCACGCGCAGTGGGGGACCGTTTTCGCGCATCTGCCCGATCTCGGTTGCGGACGTACCTGGGAAGCGGTGTGGAAGACCCGGCCGCCCGCGCCGCTGACATGCGACGAGTGCGGCCACGCAATGCACGCGAAGACCTCCCGCACGGGGTTACGGTTTTTCGCCCACGCACCGGGCGCTCCGACCTGCATGCTCGCTCTGGAGTCGGTCGCCCACCACCTGCTCAAGCTGGAGCTGGCGAACGCCGCGAGAGACGCCGGCGCACACGCCGAGCTCGAAGCCCGCGGTCCCAACGGCGCCTGGCGCGCGGACGTGCTGGCCAGCGCCCCCGTCGGAACGTGGAAAACGGCGCTCGAAGCCCAGCTCGCGCCGATCACCGACACCGACGTCACCGCCCGCGCCCAGAAGATGCGCGCCGACGGCGTCACCTCGATCTGGTTCAGCGACCGGCCCCGCCCGTCGTGGCTCGGCGCCGTCCCCTCTGTGCGTCTGACCCGGCCGGACGGCGCGGATCACCTCGCCGTCGCCGAGGGCCTGGTGCGGTTCGACGAGCGCGGCTGGGAAGCAGTCCCAGCTACCCTGACCCAGTTCCTGACCTGGGCGTTCACTCACAGGATCGTTCTCCACACGCCGCGGACCCCGCTGCGGTACCCGCAACGTGCGCTGGCCGTGGTGTGGACGGCGCCGCATTACATCACGGCCGAAGACACCCACCTCGCCGAGGAGGAACAGCGGCGACACCTCGACGAGCTCCGCCTGGCCGCGCTGGAACGGGAGAAGGAGAAGAAGCGGGAGAAGATCAGGGCCAGGAACGCCGTCACCCGAGCCAGGGCCCTGGAGGAGGCCACCGAGGCCGAGCACGCTGCCCGCGCCCTCCAGGCCGGCAGGCTGCGGGAGATCGCCATCGGGTTCCGCCGCGGTGTCAACCAGGCCCTGGTGAAACTGGCCGACGAGCACAATGTCACCGCGACCGTGGGCTGGAGCACTGGCGACCCCCGGTATGCCGGCGGCGTCCCCCACGTCGACGAGAGCGGCGTCCCAGTCGCCGTCTTTGACCCGGCGCCGGAACGCGTCCAGGGCGAGGCATTCCTTCTCCTGGCCGGGCTCCTTCTGATCTTCCCCAGCAAGACTGACCAGCGGCGGTTCGAGAACGCGGTGAACACGAAGAAGAGGCACCGGCCGATCGACGGCTACCGGACCGCCTTCGTCGAGGCCCCGGCCGCCCGTGCCTGCACCTGTGCCGTCCCACGGCTCGTCGCGAAGATCCACAACGCCGCATACCCTGCCGAACCGAGCGACCGGATGGGTCCGGGCGCCGGCCTGTTCCGGGCCGAGTGCCGCAGCTGCGGCAGGCAGTACAACAAACCATGGCGCCGGATCGGCAGCACCCCCATGCCCCGGGCGTGAAGCGAAGGCGCTCGATAGCTGCTGTCTCGTTCCTATGCCGGTCCGGCCGGTCCGTTGGGCCCCAACAAAGTTTGCATACTTCTCGTTCAGCTGCAGAAGATGCAGCCGTTCCACATGGGCAACGCGCTCAGGACTCTGTGGCGCACGCACGAGGCGATCGCGGCGTGCGGCCAGTCGTCGTCCTCGCAGGGAAACAGCGAGTCCGGACGAGGTTCTGCAGGCGGTGTGAACGAGGCCATCATGTCGATGAACCGCCGAAGGTAGCCCTCCGCGTACGGCGGGTCGTAGTCCAGCTCGTACCACCGGTGACGGGTCAGTGCGAGGTTGGCGGCGCGCAGGACGAATTGCTTGGACCGGGCGCGCTGCTGGGGTGTCGCTCCCCAGTCGATGTCCCGAAGGTCGAAGCCGACGCCCCCACGACCCATGACGTTCTGATCCTGGAGTGATAGCAGTCCCGCGAAGCGATAGTCCCACGGGTCCTCGACGAGGTCGGAGACAGCGAGCGTCAGGACGTCGATGAATACTTTGGTGCCGCCGTTGGTCAGATCGAGGTCTTTGTCACCGGCCTTGAACAGGTTCACTCCGCCACCGTACGGCGCGCGCGTGAACGGCCCGGCGCACGAGAGGCTACGACACCACCACAGGCGGGCCCGTCGCTGCCTTGCCCAGGGTCTTCGGGCAGAGCCGTGTAAGGAGGTGTCGCCCTCCGCGGACAGAAGCTAGCCCGGAGAATCCGCCGCAGATGCGTCTGCCTCTCCAGATGTGAGCCGACGATCCCGGCGTACTGTCCCTCGGACGTCATCCGAGGGGCAGCTGTCGGAGCAGCCTCGAACGCACGGTATCCAGTCCGCGACGCGCTTCAACAGCCTTCTGAAACAGCATCGCAGGCCGTCAATAGCTCACTTCGACTCCTGAAGAGGGAGCGAATTCGATCAGGTCCATGCGAAGCGTGAATCGTGCTGCCCCCGTACGCAACACGGCCAGCACGGAGGGCAATTCTGCGACAAACTCCCACGACGAGGAAGCTAGAGCAAATACGCCTAACTCGGGGGCGTCAGAGAGCGAGAACATCAGGAGAACGTCCGGCCGTGGCCCACGGCCGGCTTTCGCCTTCGCCTTCCGCCCGGAGAGCGGACCTGTGCATCCACACGCCTTTCCCTCCGATGCTTCGGGCTCCAAAAACTCCGTGCCGTCGCAGACATGGAAGTTCTCCCCCCTGACCTCATATAGCTCGAACTCCCTTCCGAACAACCTGGTCAGGGCCGCAGCAACCCCTCGGTCGTTTGTCGACACCCGCCAAGATGAAAGCGCCGCTATGAGTCGTCGGCTCACCTCCGTTTGAGCGGAGGTGAGCCGAACGGATCCGCCTCCGCCGTCCTGCCCCTGGCTTTGTCCACTGCAAGTGGCAGCGTTTGTCGGCTGGTTCGGGCAGCAGGTGAGCCCTGGCCCGCGGACGAATGTTTCACGAAATTTGACGGTACGGTGCTCGCGTCGGTCGGACGGCTGCCATGATCACTCAGCGGCCTCGCACCTTGGCACACCACCCGGCGGCCCGGGTCGCACCGCGACAGCGTGACCAACGGAAGGGATCCGGCGTGCGCAGACTCGTCCACTACATCGCTACCACCCTCGATGGCTTCATCGCGGGCCCGGACGGCGGGGACCCCACCGGTCCCAACGGCTTCTGGCCCATACCGGAGGACTACATCCAGCACCTCGTGGCCGAGTACCCGGAGACGCTGCCCGTCCAGGCCCGGCAGGCACTGTCCGTCACGGCGGAGGGCACGCACTTCGACACTGTGCTGGAGGGGCGGCGCAGCTACGAGATCGGTCTTGCGGCCGGCATCACCGACGCCTATCCCCACCTGCGTCACCTGGTATTTTCCCGGACCCTGACCGAGAGCCCGGACCCGGCCGTCGAATTGGTCGCCGACGACCCGGTGGCGACCGTGCGCGAACTCAAGCAACAGGACGGCAAGGACATCTGGCTACTGGGCGGCGCCGATCTCGCGGGCTCCCTGTACGCCGAGATCGACACGCTCATCCTCAAAGTCGGCCCGCTGACCATCGGCGACGGGATCCCGCTGTTCTCCCGCAAGGCCGCCTTCGACCCACGCACCTGGACACTCGCAGACCACACCGTCCTCAAAAGCGGCGCGGTGTTCCTCACCTACACGCGCGTCGGCAGCTGAACGCTCCGGGCGGGCGGCGCTTGTGCGAGGGGCCAGGCGCGCGGGCGCGCTCAGAGGGTCACGCAGGCGCCGCCGTGCCGCATGCCAGGGCCGTGGACGGCTGCAACGCCAGATGAGTACGGCGGGGGCGACCCAAGCCGGCCACGTGCGGCGCGACCTTCGGCATCTGCGGCATGACCAGGACCTTCCCCCGAGAACACCGCGACGTTGTCCTGGCAAGCACCCCACCGCCGTCAAAACTCGTGAACACGGACCGACAGTGGATCTGGGTGCCTCCCAAGCCGATGAACAACTGACTTCACGACTCACGAACAAAGCCAAGCCCCGCACCGTGCTCTCCGCGCGAGGGGAAGTGAGCCGGTGCGGGCGACCTCTGGGCGACCTCGGAGGCCCAGTACCTGCTGGCGCTCCAGATCACGGCCGTCGCAGCAAGGACGGCGTCGCACTCGTTGGCTGCGGAGCCGGCCGAATAAACACCTCCGGGTGTTGATTGTCCCTTCCCAGTGAGCGCGGTGCAGTCGGGGAGAAACATGAGCAGCCTGAAGGTCTTCCGGGTCAGATGCGGCCGGGCCACAGAGATACCGGGTGCGTCGGTGGCGGTGGAGGGGGAGCTGCAGTCGCTGGTCGAGGCTGTACCGGGCCGCCGACCTCCTGCAGCGCAGCGTCGCAGCGGCCTGAGCTGCACAACGTTCAAGGGCGATGCCTTCCCCGAGGGGAGGCACTGCCCTTTTCCGTTTGAGTCCCTGATCGCGCTGTTCGACCAGGCCGACGGCGCGCAGGACCGAGAAGTGGGGGCTGAGCGCGGCTTTGCCGACAGGGACGCCGGAGGTGCCGCAGCCGCGCGTCCAGTCGGCGGAGGCTTGAGGCGTCCGGGCTGGGGGCGAGAGACCGGCTTGCGTCAGGAGGCGATGCCACGCCAGATGCAGCTGACAGCCTGCGGCCTACGGCCTACGACGGCCTGCCGGGCATCGGTGCTGGTGCGGCCTCCGCTGTTGTGTGATGCCGGAGGGCGTCGGAGACGGATTTGGCGCCGGCGTGCGTGGTGTATCCGCCGTCGACCGGGATGTCGGCTCCCGTGATGAAGGAGGCGTCGTCGCTCAGCAGGAAGGTGACGAGTGGTGTGATGTCGTCGACGGTTCCGGTACGGCCCAGTGGTGTCTCGCGGAGGTTGGCCTCCCGGAAGGCGGGGGCGGCCGACGCGGTCATCTCGGTCTCGATGAAGCCGGGATGGATGGTGTTGACGCGGATGCCGCGCGGCCCGAGTTCCATCGATGCGGTTTTCGCCAGGCCCCGCAGGGCCCATTTGCTGGCGGTGTAGGCGACCGGATAGTGGGCGGTCAGCGCGGCGGACGAACCGATGTTCACGATCGAGGCGCCCGCGGGCATCAGGGGCGAGAGGTGCTGGATGCCGAGGAGGGGGCCGATGACGTTGACCGCGTGGACGCGGGCCATGTCCTCGGCGCGCACGTCGTCGAGCCGGGCCCGCCAGGTGATGCCCGCGTTGTTGACGAGCCCGTGCACGTGTCCGTGGGTGTCTCGCAGGTGGTCGGCGAGTTCCGCCCAGGCCCGCTCGCTGGTGACGTCGAGTGGCCGGCAGCCGGGCGCCTCGGTCACATCGGTGGCGATCACCCGGGCGCCCTGGCGGGTCAGTGCCTCGGCCTCGGCGGCGCCCTGGCCGCGGGCCGCGCCGGTGACCACGATCACCTTGCCGAGCAGCCGCTCGGGGGACGGCTCACTCATGGCCGCTCCCGGGAACGCCGCCGGGCGGCGGGGATGTTCACCGGCTCCGGCCCGGGCACCACGGTGCTGGAGACGGTGCCGATCCCCTCGACGGTGAGCGTGACGGTGTCGCCGGGCTTCAGCGGCGGCGGGGTCTGCTCGCCGTGTACGCCCCAGAGTTCGGCGAGGCAGCCGCCGTTGCCGCAGGTGCCGGAGCCGAGTACGTCGCCGGGGACGACGCGGGTGCCTCGGGAGGCGTAGGCGGTCATCTCCTCGAAGGTCCAGCTCATGTTGGACAGCAGGTCCGTGCCGACCACCTCGCCGTTGATCTCGGCGGTCAGGGCCAGGCGCAGGAAGCCGTCGGTGTCCCGGTACGGCTCCAGTTCGTCGGCGGTCACGAGATACGGGCCGAGCGTGGTGGCAGTGTCCTTGCCCTTGCACGGGCCGAGGCCGACCTTCATCTCCGCGGACTGCAGGTCGCGGGCGGACCAGTCGTTGAAGATCGTGTAGCCGATGATGTGGTTACGGGCCTGCTCGGGGGTGAGGTCGCGGCCCTCTCGGCCGATCACCGCGCCCACTTCGAGCTCGAAGTCCAGCACCTGCGACCCGGGCGGCATGGGAATCCCGTCGTGCGGGCCGTAGATCGCGTGGGGGTTGGTGAAGTAGAAGGTCGGCGCCTCGTACCACTGCTCGGGTACGCCGACGGCGCCGTCCACGGAGCGGCGCACGCCCTCGACGTGTTCCTCGAAGGTGACGAAGTCCCGTACGGATGTGGGGCGCAGGGGTGGCAGCAGCCGCACCTGCGAGACGTGGGGGCCGGGCGGTACGTCGAGTGCGGCGGCACCCCGGACGAGCAGTGACCGCAGCCCGTCGCCGGAGGCGATCAGTTCGGTGAGCGATCCGACGCCCGGTACGGGGTAGAGGGTGCCGTCCTCTTCGACGACGCCGACGCGGGGCTGGTGCTGGTGTTCGTAGGCTGCGAAACGCATGGGTGTGTTCTCCTGGCACGGAGGGTGACCGGGGGCGCGGATGGCTGCGTCAGGGCATGGGCAGGGCCGCCGCGCCCCCGGAGCTCAGGGCGGGGGTCAGACCGGCGGGGCGACGAACACGCCGCGGTCCGGATCGTTGAAGGACTCCTTGGCGATCAGCTCGTTCATGGGGTTGGCGGTGCCCCACTGGTCGGTGACCTCGGGCTGGGAGAAGTCGTAGACGTGCGGGTGCCAGGTGTCCTCGTCCAGCTCCTCCAGCTCGGTGGTGTACTCGATGGTGTTGCCGTGCGGGTCGAGGAAGTACGTGAAGGTGTTGTCGCCCGCCATGTGGCGACCCGGGCCCCAGATCTTGCGGTACCCGGCCCGCATGACGCGCCCTGAGCCGCGCATGTACTCGTCCAGGCCGCGCATCTCGAAGGAGACGTGGTGCAGGGCGGTGTGCGGGCCCTGCGCGATCGCCATCGAGTGGTGCTGGTTGGAGATCCGCATGAAGTGCATGACCTCGCCCATGTGCGGTGAGGACAGGGTGTCGGAGAGGGCGAAGCCGAGGTGGCGCTCGTACCACTCCCGAGTACGGTTCAGGTCCGGGGAGTTGAGGACGACGTGGGAGAGCTTGACCGGGATGGCCTCCTTCTCCTCGATCTTGCGGTGCCGGCGGACCTCGACGTCGGCGGAGACCTCGATGGTGCGGCCGTCGACATCGAAGAAACGGAAGCCGTAGCCGCCGCCGGGGGTGTCCACCGTCCCCGGCCGCGATATCAACTGCACTCCGCCCGCGAGGAGTTGCTCGGCGAGCGTGTCCACGTCGGCGGGGGACGCGGCGCCGTACGAGACGAGGTCGAGGCGCTTCTCGTCGGCCTTGCGCAGCCGTACGACGTACTGCTCCGGGGAGCCCTCGGCGGCCAGGAAGGAGATGCCGGAGTCCTCGGCGACCTTGGTGAGGCCCCAGACGCCGGAGTAGAAGTCGAGTTGCTTGTCGTAGTCGGGCACGGCCAGGTCGACGTGCCGGAGGTGGGTGAGCAGGCGTCCGCTCATGGTGGATCAGTCCTTCCTCAGGAGGGCGGCCGCGTTGCCGCCGCGTACGGCGTCGAAGTCGGCCTCGGGCAGGCGCGCGGCGCGCAGCGCGCCGAGCGGGTCCTCGGCGCCCATGTCGAAGGGAAAGTCGGAGCCGAGCAGCACCCGGTCCGCGCCCGCGACCCGCACCAACTCCCGTAGTACATACGGGTCGTGGACCAGCGAGTCGAAGTACAGCCGCTTGAGGTAGCTGCTGGGCAGGTGCGCGCAGCCGGCGCCCGCGTCGGAGCGGGTGGACCAGGCGTGGTCGGAGCGGCCGATGTGGGTGGGCAGATAGCCGCCGCCGTGCGCCGCGATCACCTTCAGCCCGGGGTGCCGGTCGAGAACCCCGGAGAAGATGAGATGCGAGAGCGCGACGGCGTTCTCGGTGGGCTGGCCGACGGTGTTGGACAGGTACCACTGGTCGAGGCGCTCGTCCAGGGTGCAGCCGAAGGGGTGCAGGAAGACGAGCGCGCCTGTGGCCTCGGCCCGCGTCCAGAAGGGCTCGTAGGCGGGGTCGGACAGTTCCCGGTCCGGGGCGTGGCTGGAGACCTCGACCCCGATCAGGCCCTGCGCCAGGGCGTGTTCGAGGGCGCGTACCGTCTGCCCGGGGTGCTGGAGCGGGACGAATCCCAAGCCGCGAAGCCGGTCGGGAGCGGCCGAACAGTGCGCGGCGGTCGCCTCGTTGGCCAGTCGGTACAGCTTCTCGGCCGTCTCCTCGTCCGCCCAGTAGTGGTAGTGCGACGGGGACGGGCTGACCAGCTGGATGTCGACGCCCTGGGCGTCCATCGCGGCGAGACGCACGCCGGTGTCGGTGAGCCGGGGAATGCGCTCGCGCACCATGGCGCCGTTGACGGCGAGAGCCGCGGGCCCGTTGCGCCGGGCGTCGAGCGCCCGCGCCTCGGCCAGCCCCGGCAGGCCGTCCACCAGCGCCTCCACCTCGGGCAGCAGCACGTGCGCGTGCACGTCGATCGTGGGCGTGGTGGAGGTGGTGGGCGTACTCACGGCAGCTCCCGCAGCATCGTCATCGTGCGCCCCATCAGGCCGGGCACGTCGGCGTCGCGCACTCCGTCGAGCTGCCACTGCCCGATCCGCACGGACGCCTCCACGACCGGGCGGACGCGGGCGATCCGCCGCTCGTAGTACGTCTCGAAGAGGGCGTCGTCCCAGACCTCGGTACCGGTCAGCAACTGCGCGAGCACCCACGCGTCCTCCAGGGACAGGGCGGCGCCCTGGGCCAGGGTGGGCGGACAGCAGTGGGCGGCGTCGCCGACGAGGACAACCCGGCCGCGGTGCCAGGAGCCCTCCACCAGCATCCGGTCGAACCAGGTGTAGTTGACCTCCGCCGGGTCGGTGATGTGCGTGGTGATCTCCGGCCAGAAGCCACCGTAGGCGGCGGCGAGGCGCCGCATCTCGTCGGCGTACGTGTCCGGTGGGATCGACGCGCGGTCGCGGTTGGCCTCGACGACGTACGCGTACACCGTGGTCTCGCTGGTGGGGCAGTAGCCGGCGATGTACGCCGGGCCGCCGTAGGAGAGGTCGGTGCGGGTCACACCGGCCGGACGAGGGGCGGCGATGCGCCAGATGGCCATGCCGGTCGGCTCGGGCTTGGTGGTGATGCCGATCGCGGCCCGGGTGGTGGAGCCGAGGCCGTCGGCGGCGATCACCAGGTCGTAGCGCCCCTCGGTGCCGTCGCTGAAGCGCACGGTCACACCGTCGGCGTCCTGCTCCAAGGACTCGGCCCGGGTGCCCAGACGTACCCGGGCCCCGCTCGCGCGGACCGCGTCGATCAGGATGCGCTGGAGCTGCGGGCGCTGCATGCCGACGGTGGCGGGCAGGTCGTCGCCGCCGGTACGCAGGTCCTCGGCGACGTGCAGGACGGTGCCGTCGGGCGCGGTGATGCCGACGGAGCCGAAGCCGTAGCCGGATGCCTCCACCTGCTCCCACACGCCGAGTTCGCGCAGTACGCGCAGGGCGTTGCCCTGGAGGGTGATGCCGGACCCGGCCGTGGCGTTCCAGTCGTCCTTCGCCTCGATCAGATCCACTGCGAGGCCGGCGCGGCGCAGCAGGACCGTGACGGCGTTGCCGGCCGCGCCGCCGCCGACGACGAGGACGGTAGGGGCATGTGTCATGGGGTAACTCAACTCCCTTGTTCCTCGGGCTACTTGACGGCGATCGGATTGACGGGAGAGCCGACGGCACCGGTGATGGGGAGGGGCGCGGCGGTGAGCCAGAACTCGTACCTGCCGTCGGCCGCGCAGTCGGCGGCGAGTGCGTCGAGGTCCCACATCTCGCCGATGAGCAGGCCCATGTTGGGGATGGCGACCTGGTGCAGGGGCTGGAAGGCGTGCTCGAACTCGTTGGGCCGCACTTCGAAGCCCCAGGTGTCGGTGGCGATCGCGGCGATCTCGGTGCGGTGCAGCCATCCGGCCGAGGTGAAGGAGAGTCCGGGCGCGGGGCCGCCCGCGTAATCGCCCCAGCCCTCGCGCCGGGCGCGCGTCAGCTGCCCGGTGCGGACCACGACGATGTCCCCGCGTCCGATGCGCACGCCGTGCGCCTCGATCGTCGCGGCCAGGTGTTCCTCGGTGATGGCGAACGCGTCGGGGAGTTCGCCGTTCTCCCCCACGATCCGGCCGACATCCAGCAGCACCCCGCGCCCGGCGACGTGCGGGGCCATGTGCTCGATGCCGGTGACCAGGTCGCCTTCGGAGGTGACGACCTTCTCGGCGGACCGTCCGTTCCAGGCCCTGCCGTGGTCGAAGATGTGCCCGAGCCCGTCCCACTGCGTCGAGCACTGCAACGGCATGGCGATCACGTCGTCGGCGCCACCGAGGCCGTGCGGGAAGCCCTGGTTGCCGAGTGCGGCGTCCGTACCGGTGTCCAGCATGGTGTGCACCGGATTGGTGCGCCGCCGCCAGCCCTGCTGCGGACCGTCCATGTCGAACCGCTGGGAGAGGGAGAAGCTGACGCCTCGTCGTACGAGCGCGGCCCCCTCCCTGCGCTTGGCCTCGTCGAGGAAGTTCAGAGTGCCCAGAACGTCGCCCTCGCCCCAACGGCCCCAGTTGGAGTACGCCTTGGCGGCCCGGGCGATCGAGCCTTCCGGGTCGGTGCGGTCCAGGGCGGTCACGACGCCGCCTCCGCCACACAGCGAGTGCGCTGCGCACCGAGCCCGGTGATCGACCCGTCCATGACGTCGCCGTCGCGCAGCAGGCGCCCCCAGTGCATGCCGTTGCCCGCGGGGCTTCCGGTCAACACCAGGTCACCGGGCAGCAGTTGGGCTGTCTGCGAGGCGTACGACACCATGCGCGCGGCCTTGAAGATCATGTCCTTGGTGGACTCGTCCTGCATGGTCTCGCCGTTGAGCTTGAGCGTGAGGTGCAGGTCATCGGGGTTCGGGATGGACTCGGTGGGCACGATCCAGGGGCCGAGCGGGGTGAAGCCCGGCGCGTTCTTGCTGCGCAGCCAGTCGGTGCCGATCTGCGGCATGTCCCGGCGGAAGACGGTCGCCCGGTCGGTGAGGTCGTTGGCGATCGTGTATCCGGCGATGTACTCCGGAGCCTCCTCCGCCGATATCCGATGGGCGGTCCGGCCGATCACCACCGCCAACTCCAGCTCCCAGTCCGGCTTTTCGGCCCAGGCGGGCAGGGTCACGTCGTCGTACGGACCCGTGATCGCGCTCGGCAGCCCGATGAACACGTAGGGCAGATCCTCGGCCGCCCGCCGGTCCATGATCTCGGCGGCCTCGGCGCGCCGCTCCTCCTCGGGCCGGTCGTCGCCGGGGGCGCGGTGGGCCACATGCAGGTCGATGACGTGCTGGCGGTAGTTGGCGCCCGACTGGAATACCTGGCGGGGCTGGACCGGTGCGTGCACGCGAAGTTCCGTGAGCGGCGTGCGGCCGAGGCCGGCGTCGGCCGCCAGCATGCGCAGCCGGGGCAGGGTCGTCTCCCAGTGGTCCAGCAGGCCGCGGACGGTCAGCCGGTCGTCGCCGAAGGCGGCCCGGAGATCGAGAGCCTGGCTGTCGGGCGTGACGAGGGCGGGGAAGGCAGGCCCGTCCGGGGCCGAGAGAGTCGCGAGGGCGAAGGGTCCGGCGAAGAGCGCGGACGTGGGTTCAGGTTTCACGGACATGTCCTCCTGCTTGCGGTGTGACTACTCTGGACTCCGCGTCCGCGATCATGGAAATTGATTCCATGGATGAGAGTCATCCACCCCGCGAATAGCACCTGGATGTGCGCCGTACCGAAACTGGGCTTGCGCCGTACTGATACTGGATCTGCGCCGTACTGCAAGAGGAGTCCCGTGAACCTGGCCCGCCTCGACCTCAACCTCGTCGTCGCGCTCCGCGCCCTGCTGGAGGAGCGCAACGTTACGTACGCCGGGCAGCGCGTCGGCCTCAGCCAGCCCGCCATGAGTGCCGCCCTGGCCCGGCTGCGTCGCCACTTCGACGACGACCTGCTGGCCCGGGTCGGCGGTCACTACGAGCTCACGGCCCTCGGTCAGGTCCTTCTGGACCGCACGTCCACCGCCTACGACGTGCTCGAACGCCTCTTCGCCAGCCAGGCCGACTTCGACCCGGCAAAGGAAAGCCGCGAGTTCAAGCTGGTGGCGTCCGACTACGCCGTGGCGGTCTTCGGCACCGAGCTGGCCCGTGTGGTGCACGAGGAGGCCCCCGGCATCCGGCTGCGCTTCACCCAGACCCCGCCGGCCGTGGTGGACGACACCGCCACACTGCTGAGTGCCACCGACGGCCTGTTCATGCCGCACGGCGTCATCAGCGACTTCCCCGTCACCGACCTCTACGACGATCGCTGGGTGTTCCTGGTGGCGACGGACCACCCGAGCATCGACGACCGGCTCACCCAGCAGGACCTGGCCCGGCTGCCCTGGGTGACATACCAGCGGACGTATGACGCACCCGCGGTCCGCCAGCTCGGCATGCTCGGCATCGAACCACGCGTCGAGGTCTCCGTCGACAGCTTCCAGCTGCTGCCCCTCCTCGTCGCCGGCACCCGGCGGATCGCCATGGTCCAGGCCCGCCTGGCCTGCCTGCTCGCCTCGGTCGCCGCCGTCCGGGTGGTGGAGCCGCCCTACGAAGCCGTACCCCTGCGGGAAGCACTGTGGTGGCACCCCGTTCACACCCATGACGCTGCCCACATCTGGCTGCGCGAGACCGCCGCCCGGGTCGGAGCACGCATGCCGCACCAGGACTGAGCGGGCACCGCTCAGAGCGTGGCGCCCGTCTCTTCGGCCACCGTTCGTAGGAGTAGGAGGTGGTCCGGGAACGCCTGAGCCGGCCGGGGTGGCCGTGCGTACCGACACCTTCGGCTGCTCGCCGGTCTCCGCCGTGACAGAGGCCCCAGGCGATTGCCGAAACGGGCGCCGCATGAGCCTCACGCTGCCGAAGGTCAGGCGGAGGGGCGTCAGCGCGAGGGCAATGATCGGAGACGCAGAACGGCATTGCCCAGAGCCGCATCGCCTACGGCTGGGCCGCAAGGGAGAGCACAAGGGCCGGCTGATCCCTGACGAAGCCGACCTCGTCGTCCGCAGTTACCACGACCGCGGTGTGGACCCCTTCAGCCCCGGCGGACCGCTCCGAGCTGCGCGCGGTGCAGGCCCGAGGAGGCGAACCGCTGCGCCACGACACGCAGGACGCGGACCATCGCCTGGGCGGGCGGAGTGATGGGCCTGGCCTGGGCGTGAGCGAGCAGGATGCGGCGCGTGGGCGCCGGCACGTCGGACGCGAAGGGCAGCAGGCGGACGTCGCTGCGGCGGCTGGTGAGGGCGAGCCGGGGCGCGAGCGCGATGCCGAGCCCGGCGGCCACCATGGCCTGAGCCTCTTGGTAGTCGTGCGAAGCGTAGGCGATGCGCGGCTCGAACCCGGCCTGGCGGCAACTGCGGCGCAGTACGTCGGCGACAGGGTGGTTGTCGGCTCGGATGATCCATTCCTGGTCGGCGAGGTCGCTCAGGCGCACGGAAGGATGGGCGCGCAGGGGTGAGTCCGCCGGGACGACCAGCACCGTGGGGTCGTCGAGCAGATGGGTGAGGGCCAGCGCCGGGTCTTCGATGCGGTTCCAGCCGTAGTCCCACAGCAGCGCCTGCTCCACCTCGCCGGTGTGCAGCATCTCGCACAGCTCGGCCAGGACCCCCGCGCGCACCTCGATGCGGACCCCGGAATGACTGCGGCGGAAACGGGTGAGTGCGAGCGGCAGGAGCGAAGCACTCGCGGTGGGGAACGAACCGAGCCGCAGTGTGCCCTGGTCGAGGTCGGCGAACGATTCCAGATCGGCCTGGGCGGCGCGCAGCTCGCGGCGGATGGCCTGCCCGCGTTCGGCCAGTGCGGCGCCGGCCGGGGTGGGACGGATACCACGGGACAGCCGCTCTATCAGTGGCTGCCCGGCCGCCCGCTCCAGCAGGGACATCTGCTGGGAGGCCGCGGAGGTGGTCATGCCCATCGCCTCCGCCGCGGCGGTGAGAGAGCCGCGTTCGGCAGCCTCGGTGAGCAGGAGGAGATGGCGCACGTTCAACATGGCACTGACTTTAGCTCAGCTAAACCTGAGTGAAGTTGACTGCCATTGTGCCCAAGTCACACCTCTGCGAAGGTCTTCGCATTCGCCGGAGCGGTTCACCGTTTGGCAACACGCCCGCAACCGTTCTCCGGCCCTTTTTCCCCGCGTTGATCGAGAAAGAGCCTCAGACGTGCACACTCCCGCGACCCTGGTCCGCGGCGGCACCAGTAAGTGCTGGCTGTTCCACCAGGTCCATGTCCCCGCCGAGCTCGGCGAACTGGAGAAACTGCTGGTCGCCGCCTACGGTGCCACCGACCCGGTGGAACTCGACGGGGTCGGCGGGGCCACCCCCACCACCTCCAAGGCCGCGATCGTCAGCGCCTCGCCCGAGCCCGGCACGGACATCGATTACCTCTTCGCCCAAGTCGGCATCGGCACCGGGTCGGTGGAGTGGACGAGCAACTGCGGCAACTGCGCCACCGGCGTCGCCCTGTATGCGGTCGCGAAGGGCCTGGTACCGATCACCGGGGACCGGACGCGTGTGGTGATGCGCAATTTGAACACCGGCGCGGTGCTCGAAGGGCTCGTGGACACGACCGGTGGTGTGGCGCACGACTTCGGCGAGCAGACCGTACCGGGCACCCGGGCCGGTGGGGTCGCGGTCGGGCTCACCTTCCGCGACCCGGCCGGCCGCACCACCGGCTCCCTGCTGCCCGCCGGGTCGGCCGCGCAGGAGCTGCGGGTCGGTGCCGCGAACCCGGTTCTGGTGAGCATGGTGGACGCCGGGGCACCGGTCGTCCTCGTCGATGCCACCAGTGCGGCACGCACCGGCTCCGAGACCCTGGAGCGGATGCGTGCGGACGCACCATGGCTGCGCACCGTCCGCCATGCCGCCGCACCGCTGATGGGCCTGCTCAACCCGGGCGAGGAACCTGGCGACGCGGTCCCCAAGGTGGGACTGGTCGGCCGGCCGGTGCCGTACACCACAACGCTCGGCGAACGCATCGCCGCCCAGGAGTACGACATCTCGGTGCGCATGCTCACCATGAACGCCCCGCACTCCGCGATCGGCCTGACTTCCGCCGTCGCGGTCGCGGCCGCGAGTCTGCTGGAGGACTCCGTGGTCTCCCGGGCCGCGGGCGGCCCGACCGGCGAGTGGCTTCGCCTGGGCACCCCCGCCGGCGTGATCGCGGTCCGCTGCTCGGACCTGAAGGACGGCCTGCCCGGCCGGGTCACCGTACAGCGGGCGGCACGCCTGCTCGCCGATGCCCGTATCTACGTACCGGAACCAGGACGACCGCAAGCAGCCTGAACCGGAACGGCTTCCGCACCCGGGGCCTGTTCGTACTCCTCCGCCCCGGGGTAACCTCGCGCCCTCGGGGCGCGCCATCCTGTCCCCACCGCACCAAGGACAATGATGTCTACTGAAGTGATCTCCATAGGCGCGCTGCTGGTCATGTTCGTGGTCGGCACCATTCTGCCGATCAACCTGGGCATCCTCGCCTTCGTCGCCACCTTCGCCGTCGGCACCGTCTCGCTCGGCCTCACCGAGGACGAGATCTTCAAGGGCTTCCCGGTGGACCTTTTCGTCACCATCGTCGGGGTCACCTACCTGTTCTCCGTCGCTCGCCGCAACGGCACCATCGACTGGCTCGTCGCCGCGGGAGTACGACTGGTACGCGGCAAAGTGGCGCTCATCCCCTGGGTGCTGTTCCTGGTCGCAGCGACGCTCACGGCATTCGGCACCTTCACCCCGGCCGCCGTGGCGATCCTCGTTCCCATCGCCATGAACTTCGCCTACCGCTACAAGATCAACCCGCTGGTGGCCGGCATGATGGTGATCAGCGGCGGGCACGCGGGGGCCTTCTCTCCCCTCGCCGTCTCCGGCGCCCTCGTACTGGGCCTGGTCGACGACACCACGCTGCACGTCTCACCCGTGACACTGTTCGCCGCCAGCTTCGTCATCAACCTGGTGCTGTCTCTCCTCACCTACGTGTTCCTCGCCAAGCGCCCCGCCCCGCCGGCGGACACCGCACACGAGACGGCTGACGACGAGAACCCCACCACGTCGTCCGGCAGACCCGACTGGCGTCAGTGGCTCACCCTCGCATGCCTGCTCGCGCTGGTGGTCGGTGCGCTCGGCTTCCGGCTGGAGATCGGCTTCCTGGCCCTGGTGGCCGGCGCCCTGCTGTCCCTGGTCGACATGAAACGGCAGGAGAAGGCCGTGGACGGCATCAGCTGGTCCACCCTGTTGCTGGTGGCGGGCATGATGACGTACATCGCCATGCTGGAGAAGGCCGGAATCATCGAGGACATCTCCCACCACGCCGCCGGCCTCGGTGCCCCACTCGTCGTGGCCCTGGTGCTGTGCTTCACCGTAGCCATCACCTCGGCCTTCGCCTCCTCCACCGCAATCCTCACCGCGATCATCCCCCTCGCCGTACCGCTGCTGCTCTCCAGCCACCTCAGTGCCGCCGGTCTCATCGCGGCCCTCGCGGTGTCCACCACGATCGTCGACACCTCCCCGTTCTCCACCAACGGCGCCCTCGTCCTCAGCAACGCCCGCGGTATCGACACCCGCCGCTTCTACCGCCAGATCATCGGCTACACCGGCGGCATCGTCGCACTCGGCCCCATCGTCGCCTGGGGAGCCCTCGTCCTCCCCTGGTCATAACAACAGCAGGGCGACGCAAGGCTGCACCGCGCTCGGCCGGACTCCGCTCGTAGCTCCCGGCCCAGCAAAAATCCGTTGGTGAACCACGGCGACCACTGTTAATCTCCCGGAGGCCGTGCGAGAGAACGAGGAGGTGGTACCCGTGAACGCAGTATCGACGTGGGTGCTCCCCTCCGGGGTCACGGTCGGGCGATAGGTCGTCCGGGAGCGCCGTTCAAGCGCACTCCCGAAAGGCACGGCCATGCACTTCACTTCTGAACAGCGTCTCGACGACGGCGTCCTCGAACGCGAATTCACCCTCGGCGAGATCCCCGGCGTCGTGTGGACGCCTGAATCCTCCGCCCCGGCCCCGCTGATCCTGATCGGCCACCCCGGCAGCTTGCACAAGCGGCTCCCCCGGCTGGTGGCCCGGGCCCGGCACTACGCGGCGGAGTACGGTTTCGCGGTGGCCGCCATCGACGCCCCCGGGTGCGGTGACCGGCCCCGTTCCGCCGCCGACGAGCAGTCCCGCGCCGGCCTCCGCCGGGCGATGCAGGCCGGCGAGCCGGTCGACGAGATCCTCAACGCCTTCATCGTCCCGCTGGTCGAAAAGGCGGTCCCGGAATGGCGGACCACCCTGGACGTCCTCCTTTCGCTGCCCGAGATCGGCGGCCCGGTCGGGTACGACGGGATGGTCGCCATCGGCATCCGGCTGGCGGTGGTCGAACCGCGCATCGCGGCCGCCGCCTTCTTCGGCCAGACTTTCGTGCCCGACACCCTGCGCGAGGAGGCCCGGCAGATCACCGTTCCGCTGCAGTTCCTGATGCAGTGGGACGACGAAGGGATGGAACGCCAGCCGGTCCTGGACCTGTTCGACGCCTTCGGCACCAAGGAGAAGACGCTGCACGCCAATCTGGGCGGGCACGCCGGCACCCCGCAGTTCGAGGTGGACGACGCGGCCCGGTTCTTCACCCGGCACCTGAAGTGAGGCCGGGCCGTCAGGCCGGCAGCACCCCGCGTGCTGCTGATGGCTCCTCAGACGCCGACCGCAGTCAGGTAGTTCTTCGCGGCGGCCGGGTCCATGAACCAGTTGAAGAAGTCGCGCGGGTCGTCGAAGCCGTTGACGAAGCGGGCGGCGATACGGGGGTTGGCGCTCGCCGCGCCGAAGAGCTCCAGGACGTGCTGCGGCGGGGCGCCGAGCATCGCGTTGGTCCAGGTCGTGGCGGACTGCGCGTTGTCCCAGAAGCGGCCGAAGGCCAGCTCCATGAACGCGGCGTCGTACGGGCGCTCGCCGTGGTCCAGGATGCTGGCGAGGTAGGAGGCCGCGCACTTCGAGGCGTTGTTGGAACCCTGGCCGGTAACCGGGTCGTTGAGGACGACGACGTCGGCGAGGCCGAGTACCTGCGCGCCCGAGGGCAGCGTGGCGACGGGCCTGCGGACGGTCGGCGCGAAGCGGCCCGCGAGAGTCCCGTGCTGGTCGGTGAGCGCGACATCGGTGCAGCGCTCGGCCTCCCACGGGACGTACGTCCGCAGCAGCTCCTGGAACTTCGCCAGCTGCTGGTCGGGGGTGAGCCCGTCGAAGCAGTCGAGCGGGCCACCCGGGATGCCCTCGAAGAACATGATGTCGCAGGGGCCGCTGGTGGTGAGACTGGGCATGGTGAAGTACTCGCCCGCACCGGGGATGACGTTGAAGCTGACACCGAGGCGATCGGGCAGCGGCGCCATGCCGGTGACGTACGCCAGGGCCAGTGCGCGCTGCGGAGCGTCGTACGGGGAACGCTCGGCGTCCCGCTCGAACAGCCCGGCGATCTCGCCCTTGCCGGCCGCGACGATCACCAGGTCGGACTCGGCGGCGTAGCGCTCCAGGTCCTCGACGCCGGCCTCCCGGATGTCCAGACGGCCGCCGCGGCGCGCGAACTCACCCAGCCAGATCGGCATTTTGACGCGCTGGTCGACCGAGCGGGCGGTGGCATCGAGGCGGGCATCGAAGGAGAGCGCCCGGCCGCCCTGGCCGTCGGCGATGTTCACGCCGAGCCCGGCGATCGGCGGGCAGGCGTTGCCCCAGAAGTCCAGGCCGAGGTCGCGCTCGTGGGCCAGCGCGGTGCCGAACATGGCCTGGCTGGACATGACCCGGCCCTCGCGGATCTGGTCCCCGGTGCGGTTGGACACAATGGTGACGTCGTAACCGTGGCCGAGGAGGCCGATACCGAGCTGGAGGCCGGCCTGGCCGGCTCCGACGATGGTGATCTTGCGCATGAGGGGGGACCTCCGGGGATTCGGGTTGTGCGGATTTGAGCGGCGCCGTGCGACGTGTGCGGTGCTGTGCGACGTGTGCAGTGCCGTGCGGCGCGTGCAGTGCCGTGCGCTGGTGCACGTTTCGGTGACGTGGCGGCGTCGACGAGTGGGGGTTCGGTTGTGGGGAATGCGGCTGCCCGCCGGAGGGGGGGGCCGGCGGGCAGCCGCGGGAAGCCGGGGCACCCATACGACCGGGGGATGGGTCCTGGGGGCACCCGGCCGGCTAAAGGGGCCCGGCCGCGCGCAGCACGCGCAGTACGCATGCGACGGGCTGTCCGATGGGCCCGGCTCCGCCCGTGACGAGCGGAGTCCGGCCCGGCACTCTCTGCATCGTTGATTCCCTGGCTTCTTCTTGGGTCCGCGGCGGTCGGGGTCAACCTTGGTATGCCATGATCATCTGCACTATCCGGATCACGCGGGTCGCTGTCCCGATCGCGCACCTCGGCGGTGGAGGTTTACATGCCCACTGAAGAGCTCCCCCTCGCAAACCACCAGCAGTTCCATACGGCGGACATTTGGGAGGCGCGGGCCGAGGTCGGCCGCGCCTTCTGTCCGCATGAGCTGCGCATCACCCAGCGCTCGGCGACGCTCGACGCCCGGCTGCACGGCGCGCCCTTCGATCAGACAGGTCTGTACTACCTCGATTACGGAACGGAAGTCCGGATCACACCGGGCGACCTCGAGAGCTTCTTCCTCGTGCAGATACCGCTCGCCGGTTACGCCGAAGTCACCTGCGGCCGCGAGCAGATCATTTCCACCCCCGAACTCGCTTCCGTCCCCTCTCCGACCGGAAAGGTGGATATGCGCTGGGGTGGCGGCAATCCGCAGCTGATCGTGTGGTTCGACCGATCGTCCCTGGAGTCGCACCTGGGAAGTCTGCTCGGCCGCACCGTGCGCCGCCCGATCCTCTTCTCGCTCGGCATGAACCTCACCACACCGAGCTCCCGCTCCTGGCTCAACATCGTCGACCTCATGCGCCGGGAGGCGGAGGGGCCTGACGGCATGACGAGCCAACCCATCGTGACCAAACAGCTCGAATCGCTCCTCATGACCCAGTTGTTGATGGCCCAGCCCAACAATTACACGCCGGCACTGCTCGGCGAGCAGCCACGCGTCGCACCGCCCACGGTCCGCCGCGCCATGGAGGTCATCGAGGGGCACGCCGCCGAGCCGCTCACCGTCGCGGAGATCGCGGAATGCGTCGGTGTCGGCGTACGGGCCCTCCAGGAGGGCTTCCGCCGGCACCTCGACACCACACCGCTCGCCTACCTGCGCGAGGTCCGCCTGGACCGCGTACGCAACGAACTCCTGGCCTCCGACCCGGGCGCCACGACCGTCACCACCGTCGCATCCCGCTGGGGCTTCTTCCACCCGGGTCGCTTCTCGCTCGCGTACCGCCAACAGTTCGGGGAATCGCCTTCGGAGACGTTGCGGTCGTAGGAGGCCCATGGGTCGTTGCCGCCACCGCAAGCAGTCACCCAGCCGGTGCCGGGTTGGCCAGCGCCGTTGTGACGCAGTAACCGATGGGGCCGGCCGTGTCGTACAGGGTGCAGTGGCCGACGGCGATGCCCTCGTCCGCGGTGTGGGCGCCGGCCTCCAGGCCGATCTCGTCGCTGAGTGGCAGTCGGCTCAGGCACAGGGTGTAGTCGGCGTTGATGTAACGAAGCCCCTCGTCGCTCGCGTGGGCCAGCGGGCTCGCGGTGTCGCCGGCGAGTACGGCCCGTACGAGTGGCGACAGCGCTTCCCCGGCCACGAGGGGATGGCGCTCGCGGGTCCAGGCGCGGCGTCGCCCGGCGCCCTGCCACTCCCGCACGGGTCGCAACTCCTCGTCGAACCGCCAGAAGCCGCGCTTCTTCCCGTCCGTGAAGGGCAGTTCGTCCGGCGGGGGCGCGTCCCACGAGCCGGTCGACGGTACGTGGCCGGGCGGCGGGGCGCTGGTGCGCAGCAGTACGGCGCGTACCTGGACGACTGGGACGCCGTCGGCGTGCACGACCGCGTCCGCGATCCGGATGCGCCGACCCTCGCGTATCCGCTTCGTCTCGACCCGGACAGGGGCCTGCGGAGCGGCGCGGAACATGTCGACGGTGAGCCGGGCGAAGTGGAGTCCCTCGTCGGCGTGTTCCCGTTCGAGGGCCCGGGCGGCGAGGCCGCCGAGGAGACGGCTGTGCACGGTGCCCGGTGCCCACCAGCCCCGGGCGTGCGGTGCGGGGACGAGGGTGTCGGGGTGGCGGGGGTCGGGTGCGAAGTACGCCGACCCTTCTTCGGTCTGCGCCACGGATGTTCCCTTCGGCTCGTGCGGAGGTCGTGCGGGCCGTGCCGTGCTCGCCGGCGGCGTTCAGTTGCGCGGGCCTGCCGTGCTCGCCGCGGCGTTCAGCGGATGGAGAGCGGATCGAGTCTGCGGATGAGGGCGATGGTCGTGTCGGCCAGCGCGTCGGCGTCGCGCTTGCGCGAACAGGCCGCGATCTCCCGGCCGGCCTCGCCGGTGATCGTCGTCATCAGGCTGACGACGAGCCGGTCGGCGGGGGCGTCGCCCGCCTTGAGCAGAATGGCGTTCTGCCGGATCCACTCACGGCCGCGCGCACGGCGCATCAGTGTGAAGGCGGGAGGCGCGTCGCCGTCCATCCACAGCCGGACGAGGTCGCGCCGGCGCCAGCAGTCCTCCAGGAACGACCGGGTGCCGACGAGGAAGAGCTCCAGCGGATCCGACTCCCCGGCTTCGCGGGCCCGCGCCACGGCATCGGCGGCGTTGCGTTCGCGGGTGCTCTCGTAGTCCTCCCAGACCGCCACGAACAGCTCGGCCTTGCCACCGAAGTGGTGGTAGAGGCTGCCGACGCTGGAGCCGGCGCGGCGCACCACAGCCGCGACGCTCGCTTCGGTGAAGCCCTGTTCGCAGAAGATTTCACGGGCGGCGTCGAGAAGCACTCTGCGCGTCTGCGCCGTGCGTCCCCACTGCCATGCGCCGCCCTCCTTGGCCGGAGTCTGCTCTGCCTTGCGCGGCATCGGATCGTCCCCTGCTTGCCTGAGTGCCTGAATCTCTGCCAAACCGAATCGGATTTTAGAACTTGCCACCTTTGAGCGCCATGCCCAGGACAGATGTTTTTCCTGGCCCTTGACCGCCTGCGCCGACGCCTCCACATTGAGCACATTCCTAGATTTCGGTTCTAGAAATCGTGTGCGCAGAGCCCGGGACAGGGCTCACGTGCCCAACGGCAGGAAGGGGCAAGCGATGGTCGACTTCTCGCTCTCCGATGAGGAGCGCCAGATCCGGGACACGGTCAGGGCGTTCATCACCAAGGAGGTGATGCCGCTGGAGCAGGAGGTTCTGCGCAAGGAGCGGGCGGGGCAGCCGGGGGTTGCCCCTGAGGTCATCGCCGAACTACGGGCCAAGGCCCGCAAGTCCGGCTTCTGGGGCGTCAACACCCCGGAGGAGTACGGCGGAATGAACCTCGGCGCGGTGATGTCGGCGATCATCGCCATGGAGACCGGCCGGACCTACGTCCCGTTCAGCTTCGGTGGCAGCGCCGACAACATCCTCTACGCCTGCAACGACGAGCAGAAGGAGCGATATCTTCTGCCCACCATCGAGGGTGCCCGCCGTTCCTGCTTCGCCATCACCGAGCCCGGCGCCGGTTCCGACGCCCGCAACATCCGCACCCGCGCCGTACGCGACGGAGACGACTGGCTGATCACCGGCGAGAAGACGTTCATCACCGGTGGCAACGAGGCCGACTTCGTGATGGTGTTCGCGGTCACCGACCGGGAGAAGGGCGCCGACGGCGGCGTCACCTGCTTCCTCGTCGACCGCGACATGGGCTGGACGTCCGAGCCGATACCGACCATGGGGCAGTGGGGCCCGGCCTCGCTCGTCTTCGACGAGGTGCGTGTCCCTGACCGCAACATCCTCGGCGAGGCCGGCAAGGGGTTCGAGCTCGCCATGCGGTGGATCGGCCAGGGCCGCTATCTCATCCCGGCCCGGGCGATCGGCTCCGCCGAGCGGATGCTGCAGATGGCGGTCGACTACGCCCGGACCCGGCACTCCATGGGCCGCCCCATCGCCGACTACCAGGCGATCCAGTGGCAGATAGCCGACTCCCAGGTGGAGATCGAGTCCGCGAAGTGGCTCACCCTCTACGCCGCCTGGCGGGTGCAGCAGGGCCTCGACGCCCGGCACGCCTCGTCCATCGCCAAGCTCAACGGCGCCGTGATGGCCAATCAGGTCGTCGACCGCGTCCTGCAGATCCATGGCGGCATGGGCTACACCAAGGAGCTGCCCATCGAGCGCTGGTACCGCGAGCTGCGGCTGCTGCGGATCTTCGAGGGCACCGACGAGATCCAGAAGCGCACGATCGCCCGCAACCTCCTCAAGGGGCACGTACGGCTGGGGGGAATCGGCGAATGAGTCCCCGGCGCCGCGCGGCGATCGTCGGTGTCGCCGAATCGGACCTCGGCAAGACGCCGCATCTGACCGTACTCTCCCAGCAAGCCCTGGCGAGCAGAGCCGCGCTCGCCGAGGCGGGCCTGTCGCCCGGCGACGTGGACGGGCTGTTCACGGCGGGCAACTGGTCCTGGGCCCCGGCCCTGACGCTCGCCGAGTACCTCGGTATGCGGCCCGACCACCTCGACGGCACCAATATCGGCGGCTCCTCCTTCGAGGCCCACCTCGGCCACGCGACGGCGGCGATCGAGGCCGGGCTCATCGACGTCGCACTGATCACCTACGGCAGCACTCAGCGCAGCGACCGCGCGCGCGGCCGTCCGCGGCCCGCGACGCTGACCGAGCAGTACGAGCAGCCGTTCGGCCTGCCGCAGCCCGTGGGCGCATACGCGCTGGCCGCCGCGCGCTACATGCACGAGTACGGCGTGACGGGCGAGGAGCTGGCCGAGGTGGCGGTGAGCGCGCGGAGGTGGGCGGCCCTCAACCCGCGCGCGTACTACCGCGACCCGATCACCGTGGACGACGTCCTTGCCTCGCCGCTGATCGCGGAGCCGCTGCACAAGCTGGACTGCTGCCTCGTCACCGACGGCGGCGGCGCGGTCGTGGTCGCCGCGGAGGACCGCTGGGCGGACGTGGCCACCCGCCCCGTCGTCGTCCGCGGCCATGCCGAGACCACCACCCACGCGTCGATCTCCCGGATGCCGGACCTCACCGTCACCGGGGCCGCCCGCACCGGGCCGCTCGCGCTGGAGCGCGCCGGGGTGACGCACCAGGACATCGACCTCCTGGCGATCTACGACTCCTTCACCATCACGGTGCTGCTCACCCTGGAGTCGCTGGGGTTCTGCAAGCCCGGCGAGGCCGGCCGGTTCGTCCAAGGCGGCAGTACGGCGCCCGGCGGGGAGCTGCCGATGAACACCAACGGCGGCGGCCTGTCGTACACCCACCCGGGCATGTACGGGATCTTCCTGCTCATCGAGGCCACCCGGCAGCTGCGCCACGACTACCGGGACCAGCACGGCCGCCAGGTCGAAGGGGCGGAGCTCGCGCTCGTCCACGGCACCGGGGGCGTGCTCTCGTCCACCTCGACCGTCGTCCTCTCGGGGAGCTGAGGAGTATGCCGGATATGCGGGACATGCCACTCCTTGTCATGGACGCGGAGTCCAGGCCGTTCTGGGAGGGCGTCGCCCTGGGCGAGCTGCGCCTGCAACGGTGCGGCGACTGCACGCGGGCCGTCTTCCCCGCGCGGGCCGTCTGCCCGCACTGCTTCGGCGAGGGGCTCGAATCCGTAGTCGCGGCCGGCACCGGGACGGTCTACTCCAAGACCGTCGTCCACCGGGCCTTCGGGGCCTTCTCGGAGCAGGTCCCGTTCACCATCGCTCTGATCGACCTCGATGAGGGAGTCCGCATGATGTCCAGGATCGTCGGCGAGGAGCCGGTGGCAATCGGTGACCGGGTACGCCTGCACGTGACGCGGCTCGGCGACGCGTCCGACGCCCCCGAACTCCCCTGTTTCCGCGCGGAGGTAGAGCTTTGATGGCCGCTGCGAAGTCCGGCAGCCCCACCTCGCTGCAGGGCCTGTTCGCCCCGACGTCCATCGCGCTCGTCGGCGCGACCGACAAATCGGGCTGGTCGCTGAGTACATATCAGAACCTGCTCAGCCAGGGCTTCTCCGGCCCCATCCACCTGGTCAACCCCCGCTCGCCGGAGGTGCACGGCCGCAAGGCGCACAAGAGCCTCACCGATATCCGTGAGCCGGTCGACCTGGCGTACGTCATGGTGCCGACGCCGGTCGTACTCGACGTGCTGCGCGAGGGCGCCGAACTCGGCATCCGCAACTATGTCGTGCTCACCGCCGGGTTCGGCGAGACCGGCGCTGAGGGGCGCCGACGCGAGGAAGAACTCCACGCCTTCGTCTGGGAGAAGGGCCTGCACGTACTGGGGCCGAACGGCAACGGCTACGTCAACGCCGCTGCCGGCATCACCCCGTACGGCCTGGCCATCACCCAGCCGCCGCCGGCCGGGCCGGTCGGCGTGGTGCTGCAGAGCGGTGCGCTCGCCAGCGCCGTACTCAACTTCATGCACGCCCGCAACGTCGGCCTGAGCCTGCTCACCTCGATGGGCAACGAGATGTCGCTCAGCGTCACCGACGTCGTCGACCACCTGGTCGACGACCCCGCGACCGAGGTCATCGCCCTCTTCCTCGAAACGGTGCGCCACCCCAAGGAGTTCGCCCGGGTGGCCCGCCGCGCGGCCCGCGCGGGCAAGCCGATCGTCGCCCTGAAGATCGGTGCCAGCCGGCTCGCCTCGCGTACGGCCCAGGCCCACACCGGTGCGCTCGTCGGCGACGACCGCGTCGTCGACGCCGCCTTCCGGCGGCTCGGCGTCCTCCGCGTGCACTCCCTGGAGGAGCTGATCCTCACCGCCGGGCTGCTCGCCCGGACCGGCCCGCTGCCGGGGCCGCGCATCGGAGTGGTCACCCCGTCCGGCGGCGCCTGCGAGATCATCGCCGACCGCGCCGAGCAGGAAGGGCTGGAGATCCCGTCTTTCGCGCCCGGGACCACGGCCCGGCTCAAGGAGGCGGTGCCGGAGTTCGCCACCGTGCAGAATCCCCTCGACGTGACCGGGTACGTACTGGTGGACCGCACCCTCCTCGCACGCGCGCTGGGAACCGTCGCCGCCGATCCCGGCATCGACGCGGTGCTCGCGCTCGTCGACCTGCCGCGCGTTCCGCCGGCCGACCCCGAGGCGGCCCGCGCGTACCTCGGGGCCTTCGCCGAGTCCATCCGGAAGACCGACAAGCCGGTCGTGGTCAGCGGCAACGTCCTCACCGACATCACCGAGACCGGCCGCCGCCTGCAGGAGGAGACCGGCTTCCCGTACATCGCCGGCGGGATCGACCACGCCATGAAGGCACTGGGCGCGGCCGTGCGCTGGTCCCGGTCGCTGCCCGACGTGCTCCGCGAAGAGCCGCCGGCGCCCGTCTCCGCGCATGTCATCCCCGGACAGCCCGGGGAGACGTGGGCGGAGCACAGGGCCGCGCAGGTCCTCGCCGACCACGGTGTGCCCGTCGTCCCCGCCACGCGCACCGCCGACGAGGACGAGGCGGTCGCCGCCGCCGAGCGCCTGGGCTACCCCGTCGTCCTCAAAGCGGCGGCCGACGGCCTCCAGCACAAGAGCGACATCGGCGGCGTCCGGCTGGGCCTTGACGGGCCCGACGCGGTACGCAGTGCCTTCCGGGACGTACGCGACGCCCTGCGGCACAACGGGTACGAGGCCGACCAGGCCGTTCTCGTCCAGCCGCAGCGGACGGGCGGGACCGAGCTCCTCGTCGGCGTGGTCCGCGACCCGGCCTGGGGGCTCACCCTCGCCGTCGGGCTCGGTGGCATCTGGGTGGAGGCCCTCGCCGACACGGCACTGCGGCTGCTGCCCGTCACCCCGGATGAAGTACGCACCGCCCTGGGCGAGTTGCGCGGCGCCAGGCTGCTCGGCGGCGCCCGCGGCACCGAGCCGGCCGACCTCGACATGCTTGCTGATGTGATCACGAGGATAGGCGAGGTGGCGTGCTCCCTCGGGTCGCGCATGGAGTCCCTTGAGGTCAACCCGCTGCTGGTGAAGGGCTCCCGGGTCGAGGCGCTGGACGCGCTCATCACCTGGGCCTGAACCGCCTGCCCCACCCGTACCGCCGCACAGCGCTCTCACCCCCGGGCTGTGCTCGGGGGTTTCCCGAAACGGAAAGGGCAGGAAGAGCAATGAAGCTCTCCTATGCGCGAGTACTCGACGAGTACCCCACCGGCAGACGCCGGATCCGCATCCTCGCCATGGCGGTACTCGCCGTCCTCATCGGCTCCTACGAGGCACAGATCGCCCCGGTGGTGCCGCTCCTCCTCGACGACCTGAACATTTCACTGGGCACCTACGGCACCGTCTCCGCCACGGCACTTGTCGCCGGTGCCGTCGCGTCCGCGATCGGCGGGCGGCTCACCGACACGGTGGGCCGGGTCAAGCTGATCGTGCCGTTGCTGATGCTCACCGCGGTCTGCTGCTTCCTGATGACCACGGTGCACTCGGCGGGTCAACTCCTCGCCGTGCGCGCGGCGTTGTCCGTCGTCGACGGCATGGCGATGGCGGGTACGGCGCCGCTGGTGCGGGACTTCTCACCGCGGATGGGCCGGGCGCAGGCATTCGGCTTCTGGACCTGGGGGCCGGTGGGGGCGAGCTTCCTCTCCGCGACGGTCGCCGGCGCCACCCTGCCGCTCTTCGACAACTCCTGGCGCTCGCAGTTCCTCATCATGGGCGTCGTCTCGCTCATCCTCTCCGTTGTGATCGCGTTCAACATCGCGGACCTGTCGCCCGAACTGCGGGCCCGAATCCAGCAGTCCGAGCAGGAGGCAGTGGTTCCCACCACCCGTGACGAGCCGCCGCGCGTCCGCGACCTGTTCGCACACCGCGCGATCTGGGCCCACGTGGTGGGCATATCCGCATGGCTGACGCTGTACGTCACACTCGTCCTGTACGGACAGACCATGCTCGCGCACAGCTTCCACCTCGAGGTCGCGACCGCATCCGAGGTCATGGCTGCGTTCTGGGTACTGAACATCCTCACCCTGGTGATCGCAGGGCGGGTATCCGACCGGCTGCAGCTGCGCAAGCCGCTGTGCGCCGGCGGCACGGTCGCGGCGGTACTCCTCACCGGATACCTGGCGAGCCTCATGGGCCGCACCGACGTCTCGCATCTGCACATCGCCGTCACCGGCGCGCTCATTGGGGGCGCCATGGGGTGCGCCTACGGGCCGTGGATGGCGAACTTCTCCGAGAACGCCGAGGACGTCGATCCGCGGCTGCAAGGCACCGCGTGGGGCGTGTTCAGCTTCCTGACCAAGGCCATGGCCATCGTGGTGCTCGTAGCCGTGCCCCATGTCGTCGAGACCAGCGGCTGGCGCAACTGGCTGCTGATCGCCGTCTGCTGTATGGCGCTCTTCATCCCCGCGTCCCTGCTCTTCCACGGCCCGTGGCGGACGAGCCACAAGAAGGGTCAGGAGCAGCCCCCTGCCCTCTCGCCGCAGACACCCCACGGGTAGCGACCGGTCGAAGCAGTGTCCAGTCGGACTTTCTCGCGACAGGGCGGCAACCTCAGCGGTCCGTGCGGCGACCAGGGCATGCAGGAGCACCCAGCATTCGATGACGAATGGGGAGACGAGCATGAGACGACCAGTCGCAGTGCGCCTCGGAGTGGCGACGGCCATGGTGGCCCTCGCGGGCGCGACCGGGGTGGGGATGGCCTTACCCGAGGCATCGGCGGCGACCGGCGGTGCCACCGGCTACGCGACCCAGAACGGCGGGACCACCGGCGGGGCGGGCGGGAAGACGGTACGGGCCACGACGGGGACCGCGATCCACACGGCCCTGTGCAACCGGGCCAGTAGCAGCACCCCGATCACCATCGAGGTCGAGGGCACCATCAATCACGGCAACACCGCCAAGGTGTCGGGCGACAGCTGCAACACCGCCGCCGGCGTGATCGAGCTCAAGCAGATCAGCAACGTCACGATCGTCGGAGTCGGCAGCGGAGCCGTCTTTGACCAGTTGGGCATCCACATCCGGGATGCCAGCAACATCATCGTGCAGAACGTGACCGTCAAGAACGTCAAGAAGTCGGGCTCCCCCACGTCCAACGGCGGGGACGCCATCGGCATGGAGAGCGACGTCCGCAACGTCTGGGTCGATCACACCACACTGGAGGCGTCGGGCGGCGAGTCGGAGGGGTACGACGGCCTCTTCGACATGAAGGCCAACACCCAGTACGTGACACTGTCGTACAGCATCCTGCGCAACTCCGGGCGTGGTGGCCTCGTCGGGTCGAGCGAGAGCGACGTCTCGAACGGCTACGTCACCTACCACCACAACCTGTACGAGAACATCGACTCGCGCACGCCGCTGCTGCGCGGCGGCATCGCGCACATCTACAACAACCACTACATGAGCCTCAACGAGTCCGGCATCAACTCCCGGGCAGGGGCACGCGCCAAGGTGGACAACAACTACTTCGAGGACTCCAAGGACGTCCTGGGCACCTTCTACACCGACGCGGCCGGATACTGGCAGGTCAGCGGCAACACCTTCGACAACGTGACCTGGTCCAGCCCCGGCGAGGAGAACAACCCCGCCGGTCCGAACCCGCAGTCCAACACCTCCGTCAGCATCCCCTACTCCTACACCCTCGATAGGGCCGCCTGCGTCCCGGACATCGTGAGCCGGACCGCGGGAGCCGGTAAGGGACTTCAGGTGTCGGACGGCGCCTGCTAGGCGTAGTCGCCCAAGGGCGGCCGGCCCTGGACGCAGCTGTCCGGGGCCGGCCGCACACACGTCAGCGAGCTGATCGACCGGTCACGTCGGCCACCCTCCACAGCTGGTTGGAGCCGGAGTTGGGCTGCCAGGTGGTGACGGCGGCACCGTCGTGGGTGGCCTGGCCGCCGACTTCGAGGAGCCTGCCGGTGGCGGCGTTGACGAGGGTCCAGTTGCCGTTACCGGTCGTCGACATGATCCACTGGGTGGCCGCGTCGCGTCGCCCGGTGTCGGGTTCGAGGACCGGGGTGTCGTCGCGCACGGCCAGTCGATCGCCGCCGGCCGCGTTGGTGAACACGTACCGCGCCTGGTTGTCCGCGCGGTCGCCGTTGATCTGTCGCAGCTGCCAGCGCCGTCCGGTGTCGGACGTACCGCTCCCGCTCTTGACGACGAGCCCGGTGCCGTCGTCGGCGGCGGTGAGCGCCTTGCCGCTCTGCACACCGGTCACCTCATACGTGTGCCCCTTGCGCAGCAGCGCCGCATCCGCCGCGACGCCGGACACCCCGTCGACGACGAACGACGTCACCGACTGCGCGGGCACCGTGAAGGTGGCCTTCTTGTCGCCGACCGGGACGGCCGCGTACCGCTTCAGCTTGCCGTCGGCGCTGGTCACGACCGGTGTGACGGTGGCGTCCGCGGCGATGCTCCGGAACTTCGACAGGTCGACGGTCACCGTGCGGGTGGCCGTGGTCCCGTTGACGTGGACGACGGTGGCGGCATCGCCGGACCGCGAGACGGCGGCGGCGCTGGACGTGTCGTCCGTCTTGATCAGCCGGTCCCCCGGCTTGATGAAGTGCGTGAAGTTACGGGCCGTGTCGAACTTCGTGTTCGTGCGGATCGGACAGCTGTCGAGGGTGTCCTTCGAGGTGCAGCTGAACGGGATCTGGACGCTGCCCCAGTTGCCGCCCTTGCCGGACTCGCCGCCCGGCTTCATGTTGTCGTAGTCCTCGACGGGCTGCCAGAACACCCAGGCACGCGGCTCGAGTTCGCGCAGGTCGTCGACGATGTGCTGGGCGAGGCCGAGTCCGGGCCGCATGTCCGTGAAGGACTGCCCGTCGCCCCAGTCGCCTTCGACCTCGCTCATCCACAGCGGCTTGCCGGCGGCCTTGGCGAGGTCGCGGACGGCGGTGCGGCCGCCGGTGCCGTAGGTGTGGACGTTCAGCTGCCCGACGCGGTCACGCACGTCGGAAGGGTAGCTGTTCCAGTTCGTGGCGAAGATGCCCGGATTGGTCTCGTCCATCGCGGAGATCTCGGCGCCGGCCTTTGCCTTCTTCAGGGCGGGGGCGAGGGCACGTATCACCTTCTTGTGCAGCTCAGGGCCCATGTGGGCGCCTTCCTGCCGGCCGCCGGTCGGTTCGCCGTCGGAGCCGAGTTTGGTGCTCCAGTAGCCGGTGTTGGGTTCGTTGAACGGGTCGACGGTGTCGACCTTGATGCCCTCAGCCTTTTCCAGTCGCTTGGTGGCGCCCGCCACGTAGGCGGCGAAGTCGTCGATGGAATCGGTCTTGAGCTGGTCCTTGTTCGCGTCGAAGCCACCGGAGACGTAACCGCTCTCGGTCATGAACCAGGGCGGTGAGTTGCTGAACGTCTCCCAGCGGTCGACGTCGTCCTTGATCCGGTCGACCCACCAGCGCTGTGTGGCGTCGGCGTCCGGGTTCCAGTCGGCGGGGTCGTCCGCGTTCCACCAGTCGGTGTCGTCGCGGGTGGTGCCCTTCGGCGCCTTCCACCAACCCTCGACGGCGCCTCCTGGCCGCAGGTAGTCCTTGACGTCCGGGGCGTTGCCGCCTCCGATGTTGTAACGGGCGATGTTGAGGGCGAGCCCCTTGTCGCCGAAGAGGAGGTCGGCGAGCTTCTCTCGGATCGGCTCGGGGTAACCGCCGGTGACGTTCGCGAACCAGGCGAGGCTGGTGCCCCAGCCCTGGAACGCCTGCTGCCGGTAGGAGGGGTCGGGCCGGACGGTGACGGATTCGGTCGCCGCGCCGGCCGGCGACGCGGTACCGATCAGTGCGGTTCCGGTGGCGAGTGCGGTGGTGGTGACGATGCCGAGCAGTCGTCTCGTGCGGGTACGGGTGGCCAACGTGTACTCCCAACGCATGGTGATGGGCAGGCGGTTGGTGCTGGGTGATGGTCAGGGTCAGGAGACGGGGAGCCGCAACACTGCGACCTCACGGGGCGGCAGTACGAGTCCGTCTCCGCCGGGTTCGGGGCCCGCGAGAACGTCACCGGTGACGCCCGGCAGCGGCACCGTCTCATCGGTCCGGTTGACCAGGAACAGGTAGCGGTGGCGGTCGTCACGACGCACGGTCAGCTCCACCGCACCACGCGCGGATTCGGGCAGTTCGCTCGTGACGTCCGCCGGGGCGAGCAGCTCGGGCAGGAGGGTCGACAGGCCGTCGACCCCCAGACGTGTGGAGACGTACGCGGCCGACCCGCGGCCCGTAATGCGACGCGTGACCGCCGGGCGGGTGGCGTACGTGCCGGTGCGGTAGCGGGCGAGTACCTCGACGTCGGGCGCGGCGGCGGTGATCCGGTCGGTCCACAGGCTGCCCGTGGTCGCGTTGTCGAGGTCGACGGTGTCGCCGTCGAGCAGCGGCCCGAACTCCTCGATCCGGATGCCGAGCAGCTCGCGCAGCGCCCCGGGGTAGCCGCCGAGCCAGATGTGGTCGTGCTCGTCGACGACGCCGGAGAAATACGTGGTGACGAGGTGGCCGCCGCCCTCGACGTAGCGTGTGAACTCCTTGGCCAGCGCCTGGGGCACCACGTGCAGGACCGGCGCGATCACCACGTCGTACGCGGCGAGGTCGGTGCCGTGGCGGGGCACGACGTCGGCACGGATGCCGAGCCGCAGCAGCGACGAGTACCAGTCCAGGGCCTCGCGATGGTAGTCGAGGCGTGAGGTCGGGTGGGAGTCGTGCTCGCTGGTCCACCACGAGTCCCAGTCGAACAGGACGGCGACGCGGGCGGGTTCGCGGGCGGCACCGGCGACCGGCGCGAGCGCCTTGATCTTCCCTCCCAGCTCGACAACGGAACGGAAGAGGTCACTGTCGGCCCCGGCGTGCGGCAGCATCGCCGAGTGGTACTTCTCGGCGCCGGCGGCGGACTGGCGCCACTGGAAGAAGCAGACGGCGTCGGCGCCGTGCGCGACATGCAGCAGCGAGTCCCGGGCCAGCTCGCCGGGCCCCTTGGGCAGGTTGACGGGCTGCCAGTTCACGGCGCTGGTGGAGTGCTCCATCAGGAACCACGGGCGGTGGCCCGCGACGCCGCTGGTCAGGTTGGCCGAGAAGGACAGCTCGTCGCGGTCCCGCGGCCCGGGCACGACGTAGTGGTCGTTGGAGACGAAGTCGACCTCGCTCGCCCAGTCCGCGTAGTCCATGCCCTTGATGCCGGGCATCACCATGAAGTTGGTGGTCACGGGCACGCCCGGGGTGAGTTCCCGGAGCACCTCGCGCTCGGCGCGCAGATGGTCCTTGAGCGCGTCGGACGAGAAGCGTTTGAAGTCGAGCTGCTGCGTCGGGTTGGGGTGCGATGCGGCCAGCCGCGGCGGCAGGATCTGGTCCCATTCGCTGTAGTGCTGGGACCAGAACGCCGTCCCCCAGGCGTGGTTGAGCGCCTCCAGCGTGCTGTAGCGGCGGCGCAGCCACGCGCGGAAGGCGCTGGCCGCGTCTTCCGAGTAGTCGTAGACGTTGTGACAGCCCAGCTCGTTGTTGACGTGCCAGGCCACGAGGGCGGGGTGGCCGGCGTATCGGGTCGCCAATTGCCGTACGAGACGCAACGCATGGGTGCGGAAGACCGGCGACGTGGGCCGCCAGTGCTGCCGCGCCCCCGGCCACACCGTCTCGCCGTTGGCGGTCACCGGCAGGATCTCCGGGTGCGCGGTGGTGAGCCAGGGCGGCGGGGAGGCGGTCGCGGTGGCCAGGTCGACGCCGATGCCGCCCTCGTGCAGCAGCGCCATGATGTCGTCCAGCCAGCCGAAGTCCCAGGTGGCGGCGGTCGGTTGGAGCCGCGCCCAGGAGAAGATCGCCAGGGAGGCGACGTTGACCCCGGCCTCGCGCATCAGTCGGACGTCCTCCTCCCACACCTCTCGCGGCCACTGCTCGGGGTTGTAGTCGGCTCCGTAGACGAGCCGCGGGGAGCCGTCACCGCCCGTCGCGTACGGGAAGCGGGGCGGGCGCGGAGAGGCGGACGGGATCATGCGGGTCCTTCCGGGGAACGGGACGGCTGACGGGGAGCGGCCTGCCGCTCCTGGTTACTTCTCGACGGTGAAGCCCTGCTCGGAGCCGTACTTGGCGGAGGCGTCGCGCCATGCGTTCAGGCCCTGCGACAGCTTTGTGCCGGAGATGTATGCCTTGCCGACGGTGTCGTTGAAGATCGAGTTGGCGTACACCTGGTAGGGCAGGTACTGCCAGTCCGTGGGGACGTTCTTCGCGGCCTCGGCGAAGACCTTGTTGGCCCGCTGCCCACCGAAGTACGGGAACTCGGTGTTCTGGAACTCCTTGGAGTCCAGGTCCTTCGTGGTGGCCGGGAACGCGCCGTTCTTGATGCGGGTCCGCACGCCGGCGCCGGAGTTGGCGTACTCGACGAAGGCGTAGCCGAGCTCCTTGTTGCTGCCGAGCTCGGGCAGGGCGAGCGAGCTGCCGCCGTTCTCGGAATGGGTGTTCGCGCCCTTGGTCCATTGCGGCAGCGGGGCCACGCGCCAGTCACCGGCGGCGTCCTTCACACCGGAGGCGAAGTTGGCCGGCATCCAGGCGCCGATGGGCAGGGTAGCGATGGTGCCGTCGCCGAGCCCCTTGTACCAGTCGTCTGTCCAGCCGGTGACCGGAGCGAGGAGGTTCTCGTCGATGAGCTTCTGCCAGGTGTCGGTGTACTTCTTGGCTCCGGGGTCGGTGAAGTCGATGCCGACCTTGGTGCCGTCGACCTTGTACGGGTGCGAACCGGCCTGCCACAGCAGGCTGGTGGCCAGCCCCGCGTCACCGACGTCACTGGTGATGTAGGACTTCGGGTCGGCCTTGTGCAGCTTGCGGGCGGCATCGACGTACTCGTCCCAGGTGGTGGGCACCGCGATCTTGTACTTGTCGAAGACCTTCTTGTTGTAGAAGAGGGCCATCGGGCCGGAGTCCATGGGCAGGCCGTAGATGCCGTCGCCGGACTTCACCGAGTTCCAGGGGCCCGCGGAGTAGGAGCCGGCGAGCTTGGCGGCCCCGTACGGCGCGAGGTCGGTGACGGACTTCGTCAGGGCGTACTGCCCCAGTGCGTAGTACTCGATCTGCGCGACGTCGGGGACGCCCTTCTTCGCCGAGATGGCGTTCTGCAGGGCCTTGTACTGATCCTTGTTGGTACCCGCGTTGACCAGCTTGACGTCGACGTTCGGGTACTTCTTCTCGAAGTCGGCGACGACCTGCTTGAGCGTGGGCTCCCATGCCCACACGGTCACAGTGCCGCCCTTCTTCAGGGCCGCCCGCAGGTCTGCCGAACCGACCTGCTTCTGAGCGGAGGTGTCGGCGGCGCCGCCGCATGCGGTCGCGCCGAGGGCCAGGACGCAGCCGACACCTGTGCCGCGCAGCAGGCGGCGGGTGTACTTGGGCATGGTGATGCTTCCGCTTCTTCGAGGTGGTGCACGGATTCTTCGAGGTGATGCGTGGACCGGGGTGAACTGCCCTGCTGCGCCTACTCCTTGACGCTTCCGGCGGCGAGCCCGGACTGCCAGTACTTCTGGAGCAGCAGGAAGGCGGCGATCAGCGGCGCGATGGTGAGCAGTGAGCCGGTGACGACCAGGTTGAAGACGGCTTCGCCGCCGGCCGTGGACGCCTGCTTGTTCCAGCTGTCGAGGCCGAGGGTCAGCGGGTACCAGTCGGGGTTCTTCAGCATGATCAGCGGCAGGAAGTAGTTGTTCCAGGTCGCGACCGTGGTGAAGAGGAGCACGGTGACGGTGCCGGGCGCGAGCAGCGGCAGGGCGACCTGGAAGAAGGTACGCACCTCGCTCGCGCCGTCGATGCGCGCTGCCTCCATCAGCTCGCCGGGGATCGCCTCGGTGGCGAACACCCACATCAGGTAGAGGCCGAAGGGCGAGATCAGAGAGGGGATGACGACCGCCCACGGGGTGTCGGTCAGGCCGAGCTTGCTGAACAACAGGAACGTGGGGACCGCGAGGGCCGTGGCGGGCACGGCGACCGCGCCGATGACGACGGCGAACACGGCACGCTTGCCGGGGAAGTCGAACTTGGCTAGCGCGTACCCGCCGAGGACGGCCAGGAAGGTCGCGCCACCGGCACCCACGACCACGTACAGCGCGGTGTTGAGGAGCCAGCGGCCGAAGACACCGTCGTCGTACGTGAACGTTTGCACGATGTTGTCCCACAGGGCGAAGTCCCCGTCGAACCACAGGCCGAACGAACGGGCCAGCCCCTGCTGGGTCTTGGTGGCGCTGATCAGCAGCCACAGCAGCGGCAGCAGGCTGTAGAGCAGGACGACGCCGGTGAGCACGGTCAGCAGGACGCTGCGCTTGGATCGCCCGGGCGCACGGCGGCGCGGCGGCCGCAGCCGAGGGGTGGCGGTGACCGGCTTCTGTGCGGGCCGGGCGACCGCGGGGGCGGTGCTGCTCATCGGATCACGCTCCCTTGCGCATGCCGCGCAGCTGGACCACATAGGCGACGATCATCGTGATCAGGCCCATGACGATGGCGACGGTCGCGGAGTAGTTCTGCTGTTGGCCGGAGAAGGACAGCGCGTACGTGTAGTAGTTCGGGGTGTAGTCGGTGGTGATCACGTTCGGCGCCAGCTTCTGGAGGATGCTCGGCTCGTTGAAGAGCTGGAAGCTGCCGATGATCGAGAAGATCGTGGCGATGACGAGGGCGCCGCGGATGGCCGGGAGCTTGATCGCCGAGATGACGCGCCACTGGCCGGCGCCGTCGATCTCGGCGGCCTCGTAGAGCGAGTGCGGGACGACGCGCAGCGCGGAGTAGAAGATCAGCATGTTGTAGCCGATGAACTCCCAGGTGACGATGTTGCCGATCGAGGCCAGGAGCAGATCGGGCGAGAGCGGGTCGGGCAGTTTCGCGCCGAACGCGTCGTTGATGTCGCCGACCAGTCCGAAGCGGGTGCCGTACATGAAGCCCCACATGAGCGTGGCGACGACGGCGGGCACGGCGTAGGGCAGGAAGACGGATATCCGGAAGAAGTCCTTGCCGTACAGCCGGCCGCTGTCGAGGGCGAGCGCGACGAGCAGGGCGAGGCCCAGCATGATCGGCACCTGGACGGCGAGGAAGAGCCCGACGCGGGCGACGCCGTCCCAGAACCGGCCGTCCTGCAGGGCCTGTTGGTAGTTGTCCAGGCCCACGAAGGTGGTGCCGCCGATGAGCTGGGTCCGGAAGAGGCTGAGGTAGCCGGAGTACGCGAGCGGCGCGAGGAAGACCAGGGCGAAGACAAGGACGAAGGGGCCGATGAACCCCCATCCCGTCCACGAGCGGCGCGTGCGGCGCACCGGTGGCCCGGCCGGGCGGGGCCGTGCGGCCGCCGGCGGTTGCATCGTTGTCATGTCGTGCCCCTCGCTGGTACTTCCCGGGCCAGTCATCCTCGCCATGTTTGCGTAAACATCGCGGCGCGCACGGTGCCCTGAGCTGGTATGTTTACGCAAACATTCGGACGGCGACATATCTACACCGCCTCGATGACGACGGTCAACAGTTACTGCAGGAACGGACGGCGCGACTGATGAGGGAGACGGTGGGAGCAACGGACAGCGTCCCGGCGCGCGGCGGGGCCGGAACCCGGCGTCGTACACAGAACGCTTCGATGGCGGACGTCGCCCGGGTCGCGGGCGTCTCCTCGCAGACCGTCTCGCGCGTCTCGAACGGCTTCCCCGGCGTGCACGAGGAGACCCGCGAGCGCGTACTCGCCGCGATGCGGGAGCTGGGTTACCGCCCCAACAGCGCGGCCCGTGCGCTCAAGCGCGGCGACTTCCGCACCATCGGCGTCATCACGTTCACACTCTCCACGACCGGCAACGTCCGCACGCTGGAGGCGATCGCCACGTCCGCGGCGGAGGAGGGTTACGCGGTCACCCTGCTGCCCGTGGCGGTGCCGACGCAGGACGAAGTACGCGGCGCCTTCTCGCGGTTGGGCGAACTCGCCGTCGACGCCGTCATCGTCATCATGGAGGTTCACCTGCTCGACTCGGCCCGCCTCTCGCTGCCGCCGCATGTGAAGGTCGTGGTGGCGGACTCGGACGCCGGGGACCGCTATGCGGTCGTCGACACGGACCAGGCGGGCGGCGCCCGCGACGCCGTACGGCACCTGCTCGACCTGGGGCACGACACCGTGTGGCACCTGGCCGGCCCCGAAGGGTCGTACGCCGCCCAACGTCGAACGGCCGCCTGGCGTACGGCACTTGAGGAGGCCGGCCGGGTGCCACCGCCGCTGGTGCACGGCGACTGGTCGGCGGAGTCGGGCTACCGCGCGGGCCTGCGCCTGGCCGAGCGGGACGACTGCACCGCGGTGTTCGCCGCCAACGACCAGATGGCGCTCGGCCTGCTGCGCGCGCTGCACGAGCACGGACGCCGGGTGCCACAGGACGTCTCCGTCATCGGTTTCGACGACATCCCGGAGGCCGGCTCCTTCCTGCCTCCGCTCACCACGGTCCACCAGGACTTCGCCGAGGTCGGCCGCCGCTGCGTCGAGGGAGTGCTGCGGCAGGTCCGCGAGGGCGGCACGGACCGCGGCACGACGCTGGTACCGACGCGGCTGGTACTGCGCGACAGCACGGCACCGCCGCCGGGACAGCCGGCGGCGTGAATTCCTCCGGAAGGACACGCCCCATGACCGGAAGGACACGCCCCATGACACGCCCCATGAGACGACGACGCTCCTCCCGCCCCCTCATTCCTCTCCTCACCGTCCTCGCCGCGCTCTGTGTCACCCTCCTGAGCGCACCGTCGGGCACGGCGCTCAACGCAACGCCCCAGGAAAAGCCTCGGCACATGGACGCGTACGCCGGCTACCTCTTCACCTACTTCACCGGCGAAGGCACCGCGGACGGCGAGCAGATCCGTATGGCCCTCAGCCGCGGCAACGATCCCCTGCACTGGCGGGAGTTGAACGGCGGCAAGCCGGTGCTCACTTCCGACCTCGGCACCAAGGGCCTGCGCGACCCGTTCGTGATCCGCTCCCCGCGGGGCGACAAGTTCTTCCTGATCGCCACGGACCTGCGGATGTACGGAGGCGAGGGCGGCAGCTGGGACCAGGTGCAGCGCACCGGCAGCAAGTCCATCATGGTGTGGGAGTCCACGGACCTGACCCACTGGACCGACCGCCGCCTGGTGCGGGTCGCCCCCGGCACCGCGGGCAACACCTGGGCCCCGGAGGCGTACTGGGACGACCGCCTCGACGCGTACGTCGTCTTCTGGGCCTCCAAGATCTACGCCGAGGACGACCCGGACCACACCGGCACGACGTACAACAAGATGCTCTACGCGACGACGAAGGACTTCCGCACCTTCAGTACGCCCAAGGTGTGGAACGACCCCGGCTACTCGGTGATCGACTCCACGGTCATCAAGGACGGCGACACCTACTACCGCTTCACCAAGGACGAGCGCGATCCCTCGTCAGGCACGCCCTGCTCGAAGTTCATCACCGCCGAGCGCTCCACCGAACTCACCGATATCTCTTACGACTTCGTGGCCGACTGCATCGGCAAGGGAACCGTCGACCGGGGCGAGGGACCGACGGTCTTCAAGTCCAACACAGAGGAGAAGTGGTACCTGTTCATCGACGAGTTCGGCGGTCGCGGCTACGTCCCCTTCGAGACCACCGACCTCACGTCCGGGAAGTGGACACAGTCCACGGATTACCAACTGCCCCCGAGCCCTCGCCACGGCACGGTGCTACCGGTGACCCGCGCGGAGTACGCCCGACTGCTCAGGGCCCTGCCGCCGCGCTCGTGACACGCAAGCTCTCCGCGCGGGCGCGCGCGATCCGCATCACCCGAGAGGCGGCAGTGAGGGGGCTCAACTGCGGGCGCGCTGGGTGACCGCGATGCAGCCGAGCACGATCAGGGCGGTGACGGCGGCGAGGGGAGAGAGCCGCTCCCCCATGAGCAGGACCGACCAGACCAGGGTGATCAGCGGCTGGGCGAGCTGAATCTGGCTCGCCCTGGGCACCCCGATCAGGGCCATACCGCGGTACCACGCGACGAACCCGCCGAACTGGGAAACGGCGGCGATATAGGCCATCCCGACGACCGCCTCGGTGGTCAGATGCACCGGCTCCACCGGCAGGGCCAGGGCGGTGACCAGGGCGGACACGGGAAGAGCAGCGACGACGCCCCAGGCGATGACCTGCCAGCCGGGCATGTGCGAGGCGAGCCGGCCGCCCTGCGCGTACCCGGCGGCGCACACCAGCAGAGCGCCGAAGAGATAGAGGTCGCCGAGGGTCGGCAGGCCGTGGTTCTGCTGAAGGGTGAAGGCGGCCACGGCAACGGCGCCGAGGATGGCGGCCGTCCAGAACATACGCGACGGGCGCCGGCCGGTGAGGGCGGCCGAGACGGTGGCGGTCGCCAGCGGCAGCACGCCGATCACAACGGCCGAGTGCGCGGTGGTGGAGGTCTGCAGGGCGAGCGTGGTCAGCAAGGGGAAGCCGAGGACGCAGCCGCCGGCCACCGTGAGCAGGGCCGGCCAGTGCTGCCGCCCCGGCACCGGCACCCGGGCCCCGTACAGGCAGGCCGCGGCGAGCAGCCCCGCCAGCAGACCTCGTACACCGGTCGCCGTCCACGGACCGAAGCCGTCCAGGGCCCACACGGTGGCCGGGAAACTGAAGGAGAAGGACACCACGCCGAGAGCGGCCAGGAGAGTACCGCTGCGGCGAGCACCACCGCGGGGAGTAGCACTGCTGACCGCTATCGACGAAGACTGAGTAGCGCTATTTTGTACTGTCATGAACAACAGTAGCAGTGTGGCTCAATTGGCCGCGACCTTGCGGAATGAGCTGAACCGCTATCCGGAAGGGGAGAAGCTCCCCTCCAGCAGGGCATTGGTGACGCGGTATCAGGTCAGTCCGGTGACTGTCTCCCGGGCGATCGCGACCCTCGCCGCCGAAGGGCTCGTCACCTCCCGGCCCGGCGCCGGCGTCTTCAAGGCCACCGCGCGCCGTGTCGCGGGCGCGCTCGGCGACGTCTCCTGGCAGGAGGTGGCCCTGAGCGCGGACCCGCCGCACGCCACCGTCGACACGGGCCCCCGCGGCACGGACGCCGCCGGCATCCTGGCCACCCTCACCACCCCGCCGCCCGAGGTCATCGACCTCAACGGCGGTTACCTGCACGCCGCGCTCCAGCCGGAACGGGCGCTGGCCGCCGCGCTGGCCCGGGCCGGCCGCAGGCCCGGCACGTGGTCCCGGCCCCCGGTGGAGGGCCTGACCGAGCTGCGGGACTGGTTCGCGCGCGACATCGGCGGGCCGGGCGGCTCGCTCAACGCCTCGGACGTCCTGATCACCGCCGGCGGCCAGAGCGCCCTCACCACCGCCCTGCGGGCCCTGGCAGCGCCCGGCTCCCCCGTCCTGGTCGAATCCCCCACCTACCCCGGCATGCTCGCCGTCGCCCGCGCCGCCGGGCTGCGGCCCGTGCCGGTACCGGTCGACGCCGACGGTGTACGCACCGACCTGCTGGCCGAGGCGTTCGAGGCGACCCGCGCCCGGGTCTTCGTCTGCCAACCCCTCTTCCACAACCCCACCGGCACCGTCCTCTCCCCCCAGCGCCGCACCGCCGTACTCGACACCGCCCGGGCGGCCGGCGCCTTCGTCATCGAGGACGACTTCGCGCGCCGCCTGGTGCACGCCGACTCCCCGCCCCTGCCGCTCCCGCTGGCCGCCGACGACCCGGACGGTGTCGTCGTCCACGTACGCTCGCTCACCAAGGCGGCCTCCCCCAGCCTGCGCATCGGAGCGCTCTCCGCCCGCGGCCCGGTACTGGAACGGCTGCGCGCCATCCAGGTCGTCGACAGCTTCTTCGTCCCCCGCCCGTTGCAGGAGACCGCCCTCGAACTGGTCGGCTCCCCCGCCTGGGCAAGCCACTTGCGGGCGCTCGCCGGCGCCCTGCGCGACCGCCGCACCGCTGTGCTCACCGCGCTGACCAGCGCGTTGCCCACCCTCGTACCGCACCGGACACCGCACGGCGGCTACCACCTGTGGCTGCGGCTGCCCGACGGCACCGACGAACACGCCCTCACGGCGACCGCCCTGCGCCACGGCGTGGCGGTCACCGCCGGCAGCCCGTACTTCACCGCCGAAGCCCCCGCCCCCCACCTGCGCCTGAGCTACGTCAGCACCCCCGGCACCGCCCAACTGGAGGAAGGCATCCACCGCCTCCACCGGGCCCTCCCCTAGCTTTCCCCCTCAATCAGCCCGGCGGGGGACACACCCTGCGTTCACCACCCATCTCGGTGGACAGGTGATCGCCGACTCACGTAGCTTCCCCAAGCGGCATGGACATGGATACGGGCCGTGCTGGTGGGGGCCCTGGGGAGGGACTCCTCTTCTGAACGGGGGGCGGACACGCCATGCTGTGCTCGAACTGCCACATGGTGACGGCCGTCACCGCGGACGGCCGGTGCGAGGAATGCGCGGCCACGGAACGGGAGCCGGGCGGCACCAGCGGTGCCCCCGCACCGCCGAGACCCGCGGCGAGGACGGCCCGTACGGGACGACTCGGCGCGCTGGCTTCGCCCCTCCGCTCGGCGGCGGTCGTGACCGTACTGCTGGCACTGTGCATCGCAGCGGACGCGTTCGCACTCGCCGCCGGCGGCCGCTACGTCGTCGTACTGAACGACCTGGTCTCCCAGCGATGGGTGTCCCCCGGCCTCCCAGCGGAGCTCGCCGCCGCCGATCGGGCGTACACCTTCTCCGGGAGCCTCTACATCGCACTGCTGCCGATGACCGCGGTGGCGTTCCTCGTCTGGTTCTTCCGCACCAGAATCAACGCCGAGGTCTTCGCCCCCGACGGTCACCGCCGGGGCCGGCTCTGGACACTCGGCGCCTGGTTCACGCCCCTCGTCAATCTGTGGTTCCCCCGCCAGATCGCAGGCGACATCTGGAAGGCCAGCACCCCACCCGACCGCCGGGCCCCGCTCACCTTGCTCAACGCCTGGTGGTGCCTGTGGGTCGCGTCAAAGACCCTCGCCTTCGTCGGCAACTCTCAGCTGGACAAAGCCGAGGAATACCAGGCCCTCAGAACGGCACTCCGCACGGTGTTCGTCTCCGACCTACTGGACGCCACCGCAGCCGCCCTCGCAATCACGGTCGTCTGCCGACTCACGGCCTTGCAGATCGCCCGGATGAGGGGGGTGGGGCTGCTGCCTGCCACCCCGCCACCACCGGCAGTTCAGCACCGGGTTGACGGCTGAGGGAGGCTGCCGCGGTGTTTTCCGACGCTGACGTTGCCGCGCTGTACGACCTGCTGAATCCTTGGGATCCCGATCGCCATGCCGGAGACCGTTTTTACGACGGTCTGGTCATGGCTGCGGATGATGTTCTCGATGTGGGTTGTGGTACGGGCGCGATGTTGCGTCTCGCGCGTGAACAGGGACATCGCGGTCGGCTCGTCGGGCTGGATCCGGACCGGGGTGCGTTGGAGCGGGCCCGGCGGCGGCGCGACGTGGAGTGGGTCGAGGGCACCGCAGCGGATGCGCCGGGCGGAGGCGGGTTCGGGCTGGTGACGATGACCGGGCATGCGTTCCAGTACCTCGTCACCGATGAGGAAGTACGTGCTTCGCTCGCCGCGATTCATGGGGCATTGGGTCCCGGTGGGCGTTTCGCGTTCGAGACGCGGCATCCTCAGGCACGGGCCTGGGAGGGGTGGGATCCGACCGATCCGGATGACGTTGTTGAACTCGTTGTTGAGCTCGTTGGCGGTGTCGGGCGGGGCTTGCGGGTGTGGCATGAGGTCGAGTCCGTCAGCGGCGGGGTGGTGACGTTCCGGGAAGTGGTGGCCGGGGCCGAAGGTGTGGTGCTTCACGTGGAGCATACGCGTCTGCGGTTTCTTGGCGTTGCGGCGCTCAATGGGTTTCTCGTCGAGGCGGGGTTCCGGGTTGAGGGGCAGTACGGCGACTGGCGGCGAGGGGCGCTCACGAGGGACAGCCGGGAGATCGTTACGGTCGCGCGCCGGCAGTGAGGGGTAGTGGTCGTTTGGCGCTGGCCAGGAACGTACGCGGTGCCGGGCGTCGCGGTCCTCCTTGTGCCGGCCGCCCAGTCAGTCACGTCGGGTCAGTGTGGCCTTCAAGGCGTAGACGTCGCTGTAGTTGGAGGGGCCGGTGCGGGTGTCGTTGTAGTGGGCGTTGGCGGAGAAGTAGCTCATGTTCACGGCCAGCGGGTCCTGGACGAGTTCGAGGCGGTACGTGGTGCCCTTCCGCAGGTGCGCCTTGGCGTAGGTCGAGCCGCGTACGGTGTTCCAACTGCCGGAAGTAGGCGGGTGTTGCGGGCGCGTCAAGGGTTACTGCGGCGATGGCCTCGCCCGTGGCGCGCGGGGCGGGACGGAGTGACCGTTCGGCCTACCCTTCGGGCCCCTGGACCGCCCGTCGCAGCAGGGTGAGGAACTGGTCCCGCTCGTCGGGGGAGAACGGTGCGAGCATCTGCTCGCTCACCGCGACGACCTCGGGCGCGAGGCGTGTGGCCAGCTCCCGGCCGCTGTCGGTGATGCGTACCAGCTTGCGCCGCCTGTCGTTGTCGTCCTTGGCGATGTCCACCAGGCCGCGCCGCCGCAGGCGGTCCAGCAGCGGCGCTGCGGTCGACTTGTCGAGATTGGCCAGCGCGCCGAGCGTGCCCTGGTCCATGGCGCCGCGCAGGTGCAGCAGGCTCAGGACCGTGAACTGCGGACCGGTCAGGTCCTGGTGCACCTGCTCGTACCAGAGCCGGGTGTGCACCTGGCTCAGCTGACGGGCCAGGGGGCCGAGCCCGCCGATCGCGGCGAGCAGCAGCCCGGCGTCCGCGTTCTCCTGTGCCATCGCTCGCCGCCGTTCCTCCGTTGTTGATTAGGACGTACACGTACTATACCGTCGGCCAGGTAGGACGTACACGTACTTACTGTGCGTGACGAGGAGGGAAGGTCGGGTCATGACACAACGCGGCAGCGCGCTCAACTTCCGGGATTTCGTGGCGGATTCGCTCGCCGTTGGCGATGCGGTCGACATCCAGCGGCCGGTCAGTCCCACGCTGGAGGTGGGCGCCGTCACCCGGCGCGTCTACGAGACGCGAAGCCCGGCGCCGCTGTTCAGCAATCTCACCGGGGCCGAGCCGGGCTTCCGGATCCTCGGCGCGCCCGCCGGCCTGAGCAGCCTCGACGAGGGGGCCTACGGCCGGCTCGCGGCGCACTTCGGCCTGGCGCGCGACACCACGCCGCGCGAGCTGCTGGAGAAGCTGATCTCCGCGATGCACGCGGAGCCGGTCGCCCCGCGCGTGGTGGAGACCGGGCCCTGCAAGGAGAACGTGCTGACGGGCGACGACGTCGACCTGGAGCGGTTCCCCGTCCCGCTGCTGCACCAGCAGGACGGCGGCAGGTACTTCGGTACGTACGGCTTCCACGTCGTCCGCTCCCCCGACGGGCGGTGGACCAGCTGGTCGGTCAGCCGCACCATGCTGCACGGACGCACCACCCTCGTCGGCCCGGCCATGCCGCAGCAGCACATCGGCATGATCCACGCCATGTGGCGCGAGAAGGGCCTGCCGACGCCGTGGGCCATGGTGCTGGGCGCCCCGCCGGCGGCGCTGGCCGCCGCGGGCATGCCGCTGCCCGCCGAGGTGAACGAGGACGGCTACGTCGGCGCCCTCGCCGGCAGCGCCGTCGAGGTGGTCCGCACGGAGCTGCACGACCTGTACGTACCGGCCAACTCCGAGATCGTGCTGGAGGGTTACCTCAGCCCCGACGAGACCGCCCCCGAGGGACCGATGGGCGAGTACCACGGGTACTCCTTCGCCGGGAGCAAGCAGCAGCCCGTCTTCCACGTCGAGGCGATCACCCACCGCGACGACCCCATCCTGCCGGTCTGCGTGGCGGGCCTGCCCCCGGAGGAGAACCACACCATCTGGGGCACGATGATCTCCGCCGTCAGCCTGGACCTGCTGCGCTCCAGCGGGCTGCCGGTCGACCTGGCCTGGTGCTCGTACGAGGCCGCGACCTGCTGGATCGTCGTGTCCGTCGACATCCGGCGGCTGGCGGAGAGCGGGCTGGGCGAGCGGGAGCTGGCCGACGCGGTGGCCGACGTCCTCTTCGGCTCGCACACCGGATGGCTGGTGCCCAAGGTCCTGCTGGTGGCGAACGACATCGACATCACCGACATCAACCAGGTGGTGTGGGCCATGGCGACCCGCTACCACCCCGGCACCGGCGAGTACGTCTACCCGGAGGCGCCGGGCATTCCGATGGTCCCCTACCTCACCCCGGAGGAGGCGCGCACGGGCAAGGGCGGCAAGTCCGTCACGAGCTGCCTGCTGCCCGAGCACTTCGAGGGCGTCACCAAGGGCGTCACCGCGTCCTTCAGGTACTCCTTCCCCGAGGAGACGCGGCAGCGGGTCGTGGAGAGCTGGGCCGACTACGGGTTCTGAGCACAGCCTCGGGGCAATGCCCGGCGTCGATGTCAGGAGTTGCGATGTCAGGAGTTGCGCGGAGTCACCAGGCCGGATTCGTAGGCGAGTACCACGAGTTGGGCGCGGTCGCGAGCGTGGAGTTTGGTCATGGCCCGGTTGATGTGGGTCTTCGCGGTCACCGGACTGATCACCATGCGGTCGGCGATCCGGTCGTTGGACAGACCCTGCGCGACCAAGGTGACGGCCTCGCGTTCGCGGCTGGTCAGCTCGTCCAGACCGGTGCCGGCGACGGTGGTGAGCGGCCGGGTGAGGTACTGGTTGATCAGCTTGCGGGTGATGGACGGCGCGAGCAGCGCGTCACCGCGGGCGGCGACACGCACAGCGTGCACAAAGTCGTCCGGCACGATGTCCTTGACGAGGAAACCGGCGGCACCGGCGCGCAGCGCGTCCAGGACGTACTCGTCCATGCCGTAGTTGGTGAGGATGACGACGTGCACGGGGGCCAAGGCCGGGTCCGCGGCGATGCGCCGGGTGGCCTCGATGCCGTCGACGACCGGCATCTGGATGTCGATCAGCACGACGTCGGGCAGGTGCTGCTTGGCCAGCGCCAGGCCCTGCTCGCCGTCGGCCGCCTCGGCCACCACCTCGATGTCGTCTTCGAGGTCGAGCAGTGCACGGAATCCGCTGCGAATGAGCGGCTGGTCGTCGACCAGCAGGACACGGATCATGAGGTGTGCTCCACGGGGAGTTCGGCCTGGACGGTGAAGCCGCGCTCGCTGCGCGGCCGCGCGTGCAGCCGGCCGCCGAGGGCGGTGACGCGTTCACGCATGCCGAGGAGCCCCAGGCCGGGCGTCGGCACCGTGTCCGGCGTGGCCTTGCCGTCGTCATCGACCTGGATGGCGAGTGAGTCGGCCCGGTAGTCGATGCGGATCGATGCGGTCGCGGCGCAGGCGTGCCGGGCGGTGTTGGTCAGCGCCTCCTGAACGATCCGGTAGGCGGTCCGGCCCACCGCGGCCGGCACGTCGGTCCGCTGTCCCTCGATCATCAGCGTCGCCTCCAGGCCTGCCCTGCTTGCCTGCTCCACCAGCTCCGGGATGTGGTCGAGCCCGCGGGGCGGGGTGGTGTCGTCATCGCGCAGCGCCTCCAGGGTGGCGCGCAGTTCCCGGGTCGCCTCACGTCCGGCCTCCTGGATCGCCAGCAGGGCCTCGGGTATCCGTTCACCCCGCCTGCGGGCCACGTGGACGGCGACTTCCGACTGCACCTTGATGATCGAGATCTGGTGGGTGAGTGAATCGTGCAGCTCCCTCGCTATGTGCAGCCGCTCCTCATCCGCGCGGCGCCGCGCGGTCTCCTCCCGGGTGCGCTCGGCTTCGTCCGCCCGTTGCTCGGCCTGCCGCAGTGCCTCCCCCGCGGCAAACGCGGCGATCAACCAGGCGATCTCGAGGACGTGTCGGGCCTGTGTCAATGCCTCGCCCGCGGGCCCCTCGTGGAAGACCAGGGCAGTGAGGTGAAGGACGGCCAGCATGGTCACGGATGCCGCCACCGTGACGGCGCGGTGCCCGGCCCGCACCGCGCCGTACACCGCGATCAGGTACGAGACGGCGAGCACGGCAAAACCTGCCGCCTGATATCCCACCGCACACAGTCCGGTGATGGCCAGGACGGTCAGCGGTACGCGGCGACGCGCGGCCAGCGCGAGGCCGCCGGCCGCCAGTAGCGCGTAGCCGAGCACGTCGGGGTCCGTGCCGGGGTGCTCCGTGGACAGCCCGGTGCCCAGCAGCAAGGCCGCCACGCCGAGGGCGATCGCCCAGTCTCTGATGCCGGGCGGGGCGCCGAACCGTCCTTTGGTCATGCGCGCACCTTAGCCGTGTGCCGCTGCTGGCAAGTCCCCCTCGTGGACGAGCGGGCGACTACCGCGCCCGCGGTATCCGCGCGGCTCCTGCCGCGTCCGCGGCAGGCGTCTGCGGCATCGGTGGCAACGCAAAGTGCCTGCGTCTGCGGGACGACCGGCGGTGCGGTCGGCAGACATGCTCAAGGCACAGCCTCAAGGGCACAGCGCAGCCTTGGAATCGCTCTGCGAGAAGAAGGAGAGAGGCATGAACGCATCAGACGTTTTGCTGGCGACTGCCGAGGGCGGAGTCATCGGCGCCGGGCGGACCGGGGCCAACCTGGCCCTCGGGGTAGGGATGGTCGGCGTGGCCCTCGGCCGGCTGGCCCTGGCCCGCGTCGCCGGCCGTATCCGCACCGGCAACGCGCGCACCGGCGCCCTGTCGGCCATGGCGGTGGGGCTGGCCGGCACGGCCCTCGCGGTGCTGCACCTGGCCACCTCCAGCGGCGGTCCCGGCACCGGTAACGGGCTCGTCGGAGCTATCGCGGCCGTCCCGTTGGGACTGATCGCCATCGTCCTCGGCCGCCGGGCGCTGATCCGATCGCGCCGCACCGTGCCGGCCGACTGACCGGCTGACCGGCTGACCGGCTGACCGCAGCGAATCCGGGCGCGGCCGGACGCGGTCAGCCGCGGGCCGCGAGACCGCTCCTGCTGCCGTGGGCAACGGCACGCCCGGCCACGCACTCGGCCCGCCACTGGGCGTCGGCGGCCAGGTCCAGGCCGGTCCAAGCCATCGCGAGCGCGCCGTCGAGCACCGCCTCGTCGGCGGCCGGGCCGGCGGTCTCCTCGGCGAACTGCCGGGTGTGCGGCATCCCTTGGGACCCCAGCACGCCGATCGCGGGGTGGATGGCGGGCAGGGCGTGGGTGATGTTGCCCATGTCCGTGGAGCCGCCCGTGCTCTGCGGTACCGTTCCCGGCTCGGGCACCTCGCGGCCGGCCGCGCCGAGGTTGCGGGCGTAGGCGGCCATCAGCGCGGCGTCGTGGCGCAGGTCCAGGTAGTCGGGCTGGATCGGCCGGACCTCCATCGTGGTGCCGGTGGCCAGCGCGGCGCCGCGGAAGCAGTTCAGTACCCGTTCGCGGAGCCCGGTCAGCTCCTCGCCGGTGGGGGTACGCACCTCGTACTCCAGTACCGCGCGCTCGGGGATGATGTTGGTGCGCTCGCCGCCGTGCCGGACGATGCCGGCGACCCGGTAGCCGTCGCGGAGCTGCTGGCGGAGCTGGCCCACCGCGACCTGGGCGACGACCGCGGCGTCGGCGGCGTTCAGCCCGCCTTCGGGGGCCGCGGCGGCGTGCGAGGCGCGGCCGGCGAAGGTGACCTCGAAGCGGGCCACCGCGTTGCTGGAGCCGCGCGGGTCGACGGCGTCGGTCCGGGAGGGGTGCACCATCATCGCCACCGTCACGTCGTCGAAGGCGCCGCGCTCCAGCATCAGTACCTTGCCGCCGCCCTCCTCCTCGGCCGGGGTGCCGAGCAGCTTCACCCGGAACCCGAGCTCGTCGGCGGCCGCGGCCAGGGCGATGGCCGCGCCCGCGCCGGCGGCGCAGATGATGTGGTGCCCGCAGGCGTGGCCGATCTCCGGCAGCGCGTCGTACTCCGCGCACACCCCGACCGTGAGGTCGCCGCTGCCGTACGTCGCGGTCAGCGCGGTCGGCAGGTCGCACGCCCCGCGCTCCACCGTAAAGCCCGCGTCTTCGAGCAGCGCGGCGAGCCGGCCGGCGGCCCGGGTCTCGGCGAAGGACGTCTCCGGGTCGGCGTGCAGCTCGTGGCTGAGCTCCAGCAGACGGTCCTTGTACGCGTCGAGCCGGGCGGCGACGCGGTCGCGGAGGGCTGGGGCGGCTGCGGGCATGGGAATCCTCCACCGTCGGGATGGGCGTACGGGATGGGCGTACGGGATGGGCGCGCGGGATAGGAAACGAGTCGTTTCCTTTTTGGACGACCCTCTGTGTACACGCTTCTCGTGTCGGTGAACAGGCCCTGGCGAGAAGAACGGCGGAGGGATCTCCGCACGGGGTTACGGCCAGGTGACGTATTTCAGGAACTTGTCGTTTCCTATTGACGGGGCGGCCGCCGTCCCCCGAAATGGGACGCCATGGCGAGCACGCAGCGGCCGGCCGGCCGACCCCGCAGCAAGGACGTCCACGACCGGGTCGTGGCGGCGGCCTCCGAGCTGTTCGCCGAGAGCGGCTACCTCGGCGTGACCATGGACGAGATCGCCGTGCGCGCCAACGTGTCCAAGAAGACCCTCTACCGGTGGTGGCCGCACAAAGCCGCGGTGATCGCCGAGGTGCTCGTCGCCCGCGCTGACGTCCGCACCGTCCCCGACCTCGGCGACACCCGTGCCGAACTGCTCATCGTCTGCGACTACATCGACGACTTCACCCGCGCCAACGACGCCTTCACGCGGCTGTGCCTGATCGAGGCGGCCGCCGACGAGTCTGCCGTCCTGCGGTCCTTCCTGGACATCGTGGCGCACCGCAGGGACCAGGCGCGGGCCGCCGTGCAGCGCGGGATCGCCCGCGGCGACCTGCCGCCGGACGTGGACGCCGACGCGCTGCTCGACCTCTGGAACGGATTCTTCGTCTACCGGCGTTCCTTCCGCCCCGCTCCCGTCCACAGCAACACCGTCGAACAGCTCGTTGACCTCGCCCTGGCCGGACAGGTGCCGCGGCTGCCCGCCGCGGACCCGGCGACCGGCTGACCCCTCCCCTCTCCCCTCCCCAACGTCTCTCCCCTCCTCACGGGCCGGGCCCCGACGGCGCCCCGCCCGTACCCCAGCACGCCTTGGAGACCCCGCCATGCCCAGAAGCGCCTCCCCAGGCAGTACTTCCCCGTCCACCGCCGCCGTCGTCGGCTTCCTCGTCTTCATCGAACTGTGCAGTGGCATCCTGCAGGGCTCCGTGCCCGTCGTGCTACCGCTCATCGGCAACGAACTCCACGTCGGCGCGGGCGACCTGAACTGGGTCAACAGCGTCTTCCTGCTCGTCGCGGGCATCTCCGTGCCGCTGCTCTCCCGGCTCGGCGACATCTACGGGCACCGCCGCATGATCCGCGTCACCATGGTCGCCGTCGCCGTCGGCTCGCTGATCGTCGCCACCGCCGACAGCTTCGCCGTGCTCCTCGTCGGCCGCGCCCTGCAGGGCGTCTTCGCCTGCTGGCTCCCGCTCGACTTCGCGATCGTCCGCGACCGGGTCCGGCCCGAGCGGGCAGGCGCCGCCATCGGAATGCTCGTCGGCGCGCTCACCCTCGGCGCGACCCTCGGCACCCTCGGCACGGGCCTGCTCTCCCGGGCGGTCCACGACGTGCACGGGCTGCTGATGCTCCCGGCCGTCGCCATCCTGCTCTGTCTGCCCGTGGCCTTCCGGCTGATCCCCGAGTCCACCACCCGCGCCCTGTGCCGCATCGACTGGGCCGGTGCCGCACTCCTCAGCGGCGGCCTCGCCGCCCTCATGATCGGCATGGCGCTGGCGAAGAGCGGGGGCCTCGCGCCCACCGTCGCCGCCGTCGGCCTGGGTCTCGTCCTCATCGCGCTGTTCGTCCGCACCGAACTGCGGGCGCCGCAGCCCCTGGTGGACGTGCGGCTGATGGCCCGCCGCAGCATGGCGCTGCTGTACGTACTGAGCTTCCTCACCGGCTGTGTGCTGTACGGGGCGCAGACCGCCAACCCGTCGTTCTTCGCCACCCCGCCCGGCCTGGGCTTCGGCTTCGGCATGGACGCCTTCGGCATCTCCCTGCTCGGCGCCGCGCACGTCATCGCCATGGCGGTCGCCGGTACCTGCGCCGACCGCGCCGTCCGCCGCTTCGGCCCGCAGCACACCCTCGTCGGCGGCTTCGTCCTGGTGACCCTCGGCTACCTCGGCATGGTCCTCGCGCACGGCGCGCCCTGGCAGATGACCGTGTCCGGGATCATCGCGGGCGCGGGCATCGGCACCGCCATCGCGACCCTGCCGGCGCTGCTCATCCGGCATCTGCCCGCCGACCAGACCGGTATCGGCACCGGCATGTACAACACTCTGAAGACGCTGGCCGGTTCGGTGGCGGGCGCGGCCTTCGCCGCCGTCATGAACCACCTCGTACTCGACGTCCCGGGCGCCCGCGTCGCCTCCGAGAGCGCCTACGTCACCGTCTGGGCCTGCTGCGGCGCGCTGGCCCTGCTCGGCACCTGCATCGCCTGGCGCGTGGGTACCGGGGACGGCACGCGGGCCCCCGCACCGAAGCCCGCCGTGGCCGCGGCGGACTGAGTGCGGGAGCCACGGTCGCCGACGTTGCTCGGAGCGGTCTCGCCCGCTTCTACTGGTCGGGCTTGGACCACACGCTTGCCTGGGCCATGACGCCGGTGTTGAAGTTGTTGCTCACCGAGGTAATGGTCAGCACAGCCGTGCGGCCCTCAATCGTGGTGAGGCAGACCACGGCTCCCTTGGTGACCTCGAGCTGCTCGACACCCTGGGTGGATGCGAGATCGGAGCACTCCTGCCGCGTGGGCATCCGCCGCTCCGGCCACAGGGCGAAGCCCGACGCGCTGCCGGTGAGCCGCGGCGGCTCGACGAGTCCCAGTTGGACGTCCGCGGAGTACCCGGGGGTGCGTTCCGGCGGTTTCTTGTCGAGCCGCAGTCCTTCCTCGTTGATCCGCACGGTCCCCGTCCACTGGATGCCGGCGGCCGATGAGGACAGCGACGCCGAGGGCGCCGGGGCTTCCGCGTCCTGCGCCGCCTCCGAAGAGGCGCCCGGCTCCCCCGACGCCGGTCGGGGACTCGTCGATCCGGCCGAGGAAGTCCCCTTCCCCGTGGAACCCGGCGAACCACCGTTCCCGGAGTCGACCAGCCACCAGCCGGCCCCGCCGATCACCGCCAGCACGAGAAGGGCGGCAACGATGAGCCGCGGCCGCCGTCGATCGCCTCGCGGTGGCTCCACGTAGTAATTGTGCTGCGTGTTGTTGTTACCGCTCTGTGCTGCGGCGGGCCCGTGGAAGTCGTTGCCGGACACCCCGCCGTCGCGGCCGCCTGTGTCCCTCATGCCGGTGGCGTGAAGTGATTGACCTGCTGGTTGCCGGTGCCGGCCTGGACCGCGGTGGGGCCGTTGAAGGTGTTGCCCGAGACCGCACCGTTCTCCTGGGTGGGTTCGGTGTACGGCTCCATCAGCGCACGGAGTTCGGCGACCACCTGCCTGCGCTCGCTCTCGCCGAGACCTTCGAGGAACCTGCGGAAGCGGGCCTGCCAGGACTGGCACAGCAGTGTCCGCTCTTCCTCGCTCAGCTCACCGGCCGCCAGATCCGAGGTCGTCCGGTCGAGGCGCTCCAGCTCGGCCTGCTCCCGCCGTGCGTCTCCGCCGCCCAGTAGCCGGGCGAGCCGCGCACGCATCGCCGACCAGGCGTCGGTCCCGGCCGCCTGCAGGATCCCCGTGGCAACCAGGCCTGCCACTTCGTTGAACATGTGTCTCCCCTCCGCGGGTGTGGCACTGCGTTCACACCGTAGCGCCGTCCGGCCATAAGTGACCGGGAAACGCGGGGCGTTGAGGGGAGCGCGCCTCTCGTCGTGCCCGACGAGCCGTTGGCTGCCATGGAACCGGGTGGTGTCATCGCGGATGGGCTGCCGCGCGTCGCGGGGTCGCTGTGGCAGGTGAGCGGCGCGTCATGAGCGCGTAGGCCGCCGATGCCACGACGATGCCGACGGGCAGGGCGAGGTCCACGCCGTTCAGGGCGCGGGCGAGTGGGCCGGTGTACAGGGTGTTCACGCAGAGCGCCGCCGCGGCGGTGCCGGCCGTGAGCGCGAGGGCGCCGGCCCGGTTGACGCCGGCTGTGAACCAGAACGGGCTGCCCGGGGTCTCGTCGGTCAGCCCGGGGCCGTCGTAGCGGTTGCGGCGCAGCAGGATGTCCGTGGCGTAGATCGCCATGCTGGGGCCGAGCAGGACGACGGTCAGCTGGAGGACGTTGCTGACGGTGTCCAGGAAGTCGGAGACGAGCAGCGCGTACAGGGTCAGGGCGACGCCGAGCACCCCGTCGACGAGGACGCTGAGGGAGCGGCGGATGCGGACGCCGACGGCCTGGAGGGCGAGGCCTGAGCTGTAGGCGGTCATGGCGTTGATGGCGATGGTGCCCAGTACCAGGGCGAGCAGGAAGAACGGGGTGAACCAGCCGGGCAGGATCTTCTCCAGGGCGGTCTGCGGGTCGGTCATGTCGACCGCGGTCGCGGCGAACGCGCCGAGCGAGCAGACCACGACGCTGGGCAGGAAGCCGCCGAGTGCGGTCCAGCCGACGATCGCCTTCGGGGACGTCGTGCGGGGCAGGTAGCGCGAGAAGTCGGCGCTGTTGGTGTACGAGAGCGGGCCCGAGGCGATGAGGGTGGTGCCGCCGATGAGGGCCGCCCACAGGCCGCTGCCGGTCAGCGGTTCGGCGGGCCGGTAGCCGAAGTCGGCGTGGCCGATGACGCTGACGGCCACGACGGCGAACGCCGCGGTGAGGACCACGGTGATCGGCAGGTAGAGCTTCATGATCGTGGCGTGGCCGTAGACGCTGATGGCCAGGGTGACCGCGGCGATGGCCATCACGACGGCGATCTTGACGCCGGTGTTCGGCGCGAGGCCGGCCTTCTCGACGAGGGAGAAGGCCGCGACCGCGGCCGCCGCCAGGTTGAGGGCGAGGTAACAGATGCAGATCAGCCAGCCGGTGATCGCGATGTTCACGCGGTTGCCGCGGACGCCGAACATCGCCCGCATGATGACTTCGCTCGGCGTGCCCGAGGCCGGGCCCGAGACGGCCAGCAGGCCGACGGCTACCCAGAACAGGTTGCCGATCACGATCACGGCGAGGGCCTGCCACAGGCTCAGGCCCATGAGTATCAGCGCGCCGCCGACCACCAGGCTCAGGTAGTTGACGTTCGCCGCCGCCCAGACGGCGAACAGCTCCCGGGCCCGGCCGTGGCGTTCCCCTTCGGGAATGTGGTCGATGCCGTGCGCCTCGATGCGGCCCGGCCGGTCCGAAGGCGGTGGTGTCTCATCGGCGCCTCGGGTGTCTGGGTGCGGATCGGGAAGCGTGGACGCCATGGAGCCCTCCGGGGTGCTGGTCATGCCCGCCTGCTTGCTTATTGGTCGCACACTCAATAGCATCCGGGATATGTCGTCAAGCGTTCAGCGCAAGCGAATTCGGAAATCGCCGGCCGACCGACGTGCGGAAATCGTCGGGACGGCGGCCTCCATCGCCCTGACCGAGGGACTGGAGTGCATCACGCTGCGTCGGATCGCCGAAGACCTCGACGTCCGCCCGGGGCTGATCAGTCACTACTTCCCGGCGGTGGAGGACCTCGTGGCCGAGGCGTTCGGTACAGCCGCGACCGCCGAACTCGACACGCTCATCCCGGCCGAGCGGCCCGAGGGAACCCCCGTGCAGCACCTCGCTCGCTTCTTCGCACACGCGACGGGAGAGGCGTTCGACGACATCACCCGGCTCTGGCTCAACGCCCGGCACCTCAGCCGGTACCGGCCCGTGCTGCGCGACCGGGTCGTCGAGCAAGGGACCGCCTGGTGCGGGCGCCTCGAGGGCCTCATCCGCGAGGGCGTGGAACGGGGCCAATTCCGCACCGATGACCCGTACGTGACGGCCGTGCAGATCCTTGTCGTCATCGACGGTCTGGGAGCCACGGCCAACACCCACACCGGCGACGACCCGCCCGCGGTGGCCCGGATGGCCATCACCACCGCGGAACGCGAACTCGGCCTGGAGCGCGGGTCCTTGACCCCGCATGCCGACCGGCCCGCCCACCCGAACTGACCACCTCCCGAGGAGCCGCTGTGCGCCCCCGTCTCGTCCTGCTCTCCGCCCGCCTGCTCGACCCGGTGACCGGCGCGTTCCTGCCGGACACCGCCCTGGCCGTGTCCCAGGACGGGCGGATCGCCGCCCTCGGCGACGACCGTGCGATACGCGCGCTCGCCGGACCCTCCACCACAGTGCTCGACCTGAAGGGCGCCGTGGTGACTCCGGGCCTGGTCGACGGGCACCTCCACCCGGTGTCGGGCGCCGAACTCACCCAGGGCCTGGACCTGTCGGGCTGCGCCGACCTGGACGCCGTACGCGAGGCCCTGGCCCGCGAGGTCCGCACGCTCGCGCCCGGCGCGTGGCTGCGCGGCTGGGGCCTGGACCCGAACGTCTTCGGCGACCGCCCCGTCGAGGCCGCCGCGCTCGCCCCCGTACTGGACGGCGTCCCGGCCCTCCTCCAGCTCTTCGACGCCCATTCCGTGCTGGCCAGCCCGCGCGCGCTCGAACTCGCCGGCGTCGATGGGCCGCGCACCTTCGCGCAGGCCGCCGAGGTCGTCTGCGACGACGCGGGCCGGCCCACCGGCCTGCTCCTGGAGGACGCCGCCTGCGAGCTCGTCGAGCGCGCGGCGCCCCGGCCCACCCACGCGGAGCGCCGCGACCAACTCGCCGCCACCCTACGGGCGATGGCCGCCACCGGACTCACCGGCGGGCACGCGATGGACGCCAACGGCGACAGCCTCGCCCTGTACGCCGGACTCGACGCGGCCGGCGAACTGCCGCTGCGGCTGCGGGTCGCGCCCTGGTGCCAGCCCGGCGCCGACGACGAGGCGCTGCGAGCACTCATCACGCAGCAGGGCACCGGCGGCCGGCTCTGGCGGACCGCGGGCGTCAAGCTCTTCATGGACGGCACCATCGACAACGGCACCGCCTGGCTGGAGCGCCCCGACTGCCACGGCGAGTCCACGCACGCCTTCTGGCCGGACCCGGCCGCGTACACCCACGTCATCGGCGAACTGCACCGCGCGGGCGTGCCCACCGCCACCCACGCCATCGGTGACGCGGCCGTACGGCACGCCCTCGACGCCGTCGAGAAGGCCCGCACCACGGGGGCCGGCCCGGTCCGGCACCGCATCGAGCACATCGAGACCGTGCCCGACGACACCGTGCGCCGCTTCGCCGAGCTCGACGTCATCGCGTCCATGCAGCCCACCCACTGCTGCGACTTCACCCGGGCCGATCACACCGACAACTGGTCCCGCCGGCTCGGCGAGGAGCGTGCGGCGCGCGCCTGGCGCTGCCGCGACCTGTGGGACGCCGGCGCCACGGTCGTCCTCGGCTCGGACTGGCCGATCGCGCCGTACCCGCCGCTCACCGTCATGGCCGGGGCCCGCCACCGCCGCCCCACCCGCGACCTCACCCGGCCCGCGCACGGCCCCGGCCAGGCGCTGACCGCCCTGGAAGCCCTCCAGGCCATGACCGTCAACGCCGCTCGCGCGGCGGGCGAGGAGCAGGAGGCCGGCCGCCTCGCCGTCGGCCACCGCGCCGACCTCACGGCCTTCGCGGACAGCCCGCTCACCACCCCGGCCGCCGACCTGGCCGGCCTCCCGGTCCTCCTCACGGTCCTGAACGGCCACCCGACCCACCGCGCCCCCACCCTCTGACCCGCCCACACGCAGCGGCCCCCGTCCCTCCCAGCGCGGAGGAACGGGGGCCGTGCTGCTGGAATGGGCACGCAGGCGCGCGGCTACAGTGGAATTCCCCTGTTGCGTTCCAACAGCCGGTTCAGCTGCGGTTCGTACTCGTCCGCGATGCGCATGAACTCGTGGTTGTCCTTGCAGAACCGCCGGCCCAATTCAACGACGCGAAGAATACGACGGACCGTGTCGTCCATCTCGTCTCCGGACAGCAGCGTCTCGCACGCATCCAGCCACTCGGTGCCCCGCCGGGTGATGACGGAGAACGCGTGCGGAGACGCCCCGCCGTACCGCTTCGCCACGCCTTGGAGTACTCCCACGGCTTCCAGGGCCCGAGCCCGCAGGGCGGCGTCACCGGCATTGACCGTCGAGCGTCGCAGCCGTATGGCACTCCACGCAGTCAGGACGAAGTGGTCGCTGGCACCGCCCTCGCAGCCCTGAGCCGTTTCCAGGTGGTTCTCGGCGATGCCGAGGTCTCCCCGCTCCAGTTCGTACTCGCCCCGCTGCAGCCAGTAGTGGAAATTGTCGCGCAGCAATTCGTGCACGGTGACGTAGATGTGGCGGACCACCTCAGGGGACAGCCGGAGGGACACCATCAGGGAGTGGTTCAGCAGCCTGATCATGATCCGGCGGTACGGGTCGTCGTTGTCTCGCGATTCGGCCGCGTACTGTGCATAGAACTTCAGCAGGAATTCAATGACGGAGCCCAGCCGGTCAGGGGTCTTCTTGAGTACCGTCTCGACCACCGTGTCGGCGATGGTGCGCTGCCGGCAGCGCAGTGTTCCGTCCGCTGCCCGGGTGAGCAATCGCATGGACACGAGCCGGTCGATCGCCTTCTGCAACGACGGCTTGGGAGCCGACCGCCCGGAGACTATCTGCAGCAGGTCCTCCTGCTCGATGCCGCGTTTCTTGAAGACGATGGCGGATTCGAAGACGCACACCGTCGAATACACCGCGACCTGGTCCTGGGTGAGCTGGCGGTACTCACTGGCGACCTTTTCCTCGAAACGCTCACCGGTGACCACCTGGATCATTGCCGCGAGCAGGCTGCGGTCGCACAGTTCCCGCAGCTTGTCGACCTTCTGCTGCCGCAACCCGTGCTGCTTGAGTATCCCCGGCAGGCCGTGCTGATGCAGTATGTCGACCACTCGCCCGAGATCCTGATCCTTCAAGGGCTCGTCTGCCGATATCCGCCGGGGCCGGAACGACACGTCCAGCTCGTCGGTGCGGGTCGTGCGGATCGCCGCAACAACCAGTGTCCGGCCGCCATTGCTGAGGTCTTTCAGCAGCGAGGCGCCCACTCTTCCGAAGATGTCCACGTCGTCCACGAAGACGGCGTCGGCGGACATGCCATGTGCCTGCGCCTTCAGATTCGGCAGCGGATCGGTCGCCTCACGGTCGATCCAGGCCACCGTTCGGCCGGTCTGGTGCAATTCATACGCGAACTGCATGAGCGCCGTGGTCTTTCCGGACCCGGCTCGGCCTTCCACCAGCACGATCCCATGCTTTTCGTCCTCCGCGGGCAGGGCACCGGCGCGGATGCGGTCGATGATGGAGAGCTTCGCGGCGAATCCGTCCTTGATGTCACCCCACGTCGGATCCTGGCCCTTGAGGAATTCGGCGCTGCCGGAGAGCGCGCTGTCGACGAGAGAGGAGACCAGCTTGATTCCGGAGCGGCGGGCACCGACCTGGAAATCCGCGAGCCGTCGTTTACCCATCTGGAGTACCTCCAGCCCTGGTTGCAATCGCTGGACTGCGAATTCGTGGGGCGGTGCCTGGATGTACGTCAGCCCTGCCTGCCGGAACCGGGCCTGGTCGGCGGCGCTGCCCGGAGAGGTGATGACGAAGCGGGGGAAACGCTCCGCGTCGGTCTGCGGCTGTGCCAGCTCCAGCGCCTGCCACAGCGACCGGCTGCGCGGCGAAGCGGCCATGAAGACCGTGGGGTGGCAGAGCAGCTCGGCCCTGAGTTTGCGGAACCACAGGCTTCGTGACGCCGGGTCCTCGTCCGCGGGAATGCCGAAATCGAGCGAGCCCGCACCACTTGGGTCCCCGTGCATGGCGACCGTCTCGACCGTGGCGTTCCGCGCCATGGGCTTGCTCACCATGGCGTTGACGAACCTGTTGGTCTCCGCCGCGCGAGGGTCGTGTGCGAGCACCGAGGAGAAGATGTCCGTAGCGGTGAAATCGTAGATGCGCCACCAGGGGGCGTGCAGAATGCGGTGCGCGGCCTGGGCGAATACGTCCTCGCTGGTGCGCAGTTCGCCGACGTACTGGTCGACGGCACGGGTGCCCAGACGCTCGAGGGCGGTGGTCCAGATCTCCGGCATGGCGGGCGGCGGATCAGGCATTTCGCCATAAACGGCCTGGGTCAGCCGCTGGTTGAATTCGTCCGTGTCGATGGGTGCACCGTCGCCGTGGATTCCCGAGACGGCGACCAGAATCATCCGGCCGGTGCCGACCTGCCGATAGAACTCATCGAGGACGGCCCCCTCGTCGTATGGTTCCGGCACGAGCGAGGGCGCGGCAGAGCCCGCGGGACGGTTTTTGGCACGCCGTGTCCTGGGCATCGGAACGGGCTGTTCGGCGGGTGGCGCAGCGAGGTCCCGCACCTTCGGGTCTCCGGCGGGAGTGGTTTCCAACCGCAGGAGCTTGTGCTGCCGCATTGCGCCGCGGGAGGGCACGAGCCATCGCTCACCTGACGCGGGCCGTGCGAACTCGCCATCGGCAGCGAGCAGCAGGGTCCGCGGGAGGGCGGTCGCGAGCGCGTCCGGTAACGGAGCGGTGTGACCCGCCACGACGATGGAGAGGTCGTTCGCGCTCGCCCACTGGCCGTAGTCCCCACCGACGGTACGGCTCAGCTGACCGGCGGTGCACGTGGCCAGGTCCGGGGTGGCGCCGGGTACGGCCATGCGGAACACGGTGTTCACCACGGCAATGCCCAGCGACATTCCGTCCTGCGCCAGCCGTACCGCTCCTTCGCCCGGCAGCAGGCCCTGCTGCCACCCGGGGAAAGTTTCGTAGCTCTCGGACCACTCGACGAATTCCGCGAAGGGCGCGTCGCGGATCGCGTCGACGATGTCTTCTTCCTCTCCTCTCCACAGCCCTTGTTCGGTGTCGCTCCAGTACCGCGTGAGCGCTTTGGCGAACATGCTCCGGCCGTCCCCGAGGGGGGCGAGGTCGCCCTGCCACGGCACGGTCACGACCGGGGGGAGGCGTTCGTCGCCGTTTTCCAGGCACTCCAGTAGCACGGTGTCGAGGACGTCGCCGGTCTCGTCACGACTCACCTGCCGCGGGTCGGCGGCACGCGTGCCGAGGACGAAGATGCCGTCGATCCGGTGGCCCGCCCCGTGCAGGGCGCGCACGCTTTCCAGCACGGCCTCCCGCTGGGCGAGTGGTGTGAAGCATAAGAAATGAAATGCCGTGCTCATGCTGTTTTCAGTCCCCTTCGACAGCGATGGCCCGAACGGCCTTCCTGGGTACCATCAACTCCGTTGCGGCGGTTCCGCTCCCGCACTCCTTGGCACTCACCGCGACGCGCACGAAGGGCTTTCCGAGCGAGCCCTTGTCGATGCGGCCGACGATGCGCTGCCCCTTGAGGTCACACACAGTCCGTGCGCTCTTCGCGTACGAGGGCGTGAGGAGTACCGAGCCGGGGACCAGCTCCTTCTCCGGGCCGGAAACGGCGGCCAGCCCGACGGTGACCACGCTGAGGCACAGCGCCGCGACCACCACCCGGTTCGCGTGCCGCTGCCGTTTGTCGACCTGCGCCGCCTCGTCGTCGGCCCGTTGCAGCAAGGCGTTCAGCAGGTCGAGCCGGTCCCGTGCGTGGCTCGGCCCGGCCAGCTTCGTCACCGGCTGCGCCACGGCCCGCAGGTAAAGGACAGCCGCGGACAGCCAGAGCGCCACGGCTACGACCCCCGCCCACCGCGTGAGCAGCGATCGGTCGGCGAGCTGGGTGAACGTCAGGGCCGCGACGATGCCGCCGGCGAACAGGGTGACGGTGGACTGGGCGGACTGGGCTCTGACCCGGGCTTCGCTCCCCGAGCGGACACGGTCGGCGTAGTACGCCTCGCTGGCCGGCCCCAGCACAGCGTCCAGTACGCGTTCGCGCTCGTCGGCGCCGTTCTGCTCCGCAGCGGATTGCGCTGACATCAATCCCCCCGTTGCGCATATGCCAGAAGAGCATCATAGGTGGCACAGCGAGAGGAGGGCAGAGCTGTGACAGAACTCGGGTGATGCCAAAGTCCCTATAGAGCCTCCCGGTTGGGGCTACGCTCCGGCGTCCCTCACTCCCACACCACCACGTTGCGGCGGACCGGGACCGAGCCCGTGTCTTTGGCGAAGAGTTCGGGGGAGCGGGCGCGGACGCGCTCGACGTCGTCGAAGACCGCTCGTAGGTGGGTGCGCATGGCCGAGCGGGCCAGGGTGGCGTCGCCGCCGAGTACCGCTTCGAAGATCTCGACGTGCTGGGCGGCGAAGCCCGTCGGGGTGGCGGTGTCGTAGAGGCCGAGCCGGCGCGCCCGGTCGAGGTGTCCCTTGGCCGAGACCACGGTCGCCCAGGCGCTGCCGTGTCCGCTCAGCCGGAGCAGGGCGTGGTGGAACGCCTCGTCGAGCTCGAAGAAGTCCTCCAGGTCCAGTCCCGGGCGCTCCTGCTCGGCGAGATTGCGCCGCAGCTCCTCGACGATGTCCGCGTCGAGGTCGGCGGGGAGGTCGTCCAGGGCCGCCAGCTCGACGGCCTCGCGCAGGAACTGCGCGTCGGCGACCTTTGCCGGGTCGACGCGCGAGACGAACGAGCCGACCTGCGGGAAGATCTGCACCAGGCCCTCCTGCGACAGCAGGATGAGGCTCTCCCGTACCGGCGTACGGCTCACCCCCAGAGCGGCCGCGAGCTCGTTCTCGGACAGCGCGGCGCCCGGGGGGAGTTCGAGGGTCAGAACCTTGCGGCGCAGCGTCTCGTAGACGGCGCGGCGGCTGGTTCGCTGCCGGTTCGATCGGGCCATGCGCTCATCGTATCGGGGCGCGCAGGCCCGGCCGCCCACGCTGGTCGATCAGTGCTTCCAAAGTATTGCGCACCTGTGCGACCAGTGCTTGTATACCAGTGCTGGTCGACCAGGTGTCGGGCGACGCATGCCCTCCCACCGGCGTGGTGCGTATCCGAAGGAGCGAGATTTCTGTGAGCAAGATCGAGCGTGTCGAGGTGTTCGTCGCCTCGCCGGGGCGGACCTTCGTCACCCTGCGCATCACGACCTCGGACGGCGTGACCGGCCTGGGCGACGCCACGCTGAACGGCCGCGAGCTCGCCGTGGCGAGCTACCTGCAGGATCACCTCGTACCGCTGCTGATCGGCAAGGACCCGGCGCGCATCGAGGACATGTGGCAGTACCTCTACCGGGGCGCGTACTGGCGCGGCGGGCCGGTCACGATGACCGCGATCTCCGCCGTCGACACGGCACTGTGGGACATCAAGGGCAAGGTCGCGGGGCTGCCCGTCTACCAGCTGCTCGGCGGCCGCTCGCGCGCCGGTGTCATGGTCTACGCGCACGCCAGCGGCACGGACACCGCCTCCCTGATCGACGACGTCGAGCGGTTCCTCGGCCTCGGCTACAAGGCCGTGCGCGCCCAGGCCGCCGTCCCCGACGTCGGCGGTACGTACGGGGTGCGCAAGGGCAAGGTCTACGAGCCGGCCGCCACCTCACTCCCCGACGAGCAGCCCTGGGACACCGAGGCGTACCTGCGGTTCGCGCCCACCTATCTGGAGGCGGTCCGCGAGCGCTGCGGCTTCGGCTTCCACCTCCTGCACGACGTGCACCACCGGCTCACCCCGATCGAGGCCGCCCGCTTCGGCAAGCAGGTCGAGGACTGCCGGCTGTTCTGGATGGAGGACCCGACGCCGGCCGAGAACCAGGAGGCGTTCCGGCTCATCCGGCAGCACACGACGACGCCGGTCGCGGTGGGGGAGGTACTGACGTCGATCTGGGACGTGCAGCGCCTGATCACCGAGCAGCTCATCGATTACGTGCGGACGAGTGTCGTGCACGCGGGCGGTATCACGCATCTGCGGCGGATCTTCGATCTCGCCGCGCTCTACCAGGTCAGGACCGGTTCGCACGGGGCGACGGACCTCTCGCCCGTCACCCTCGCCGCCGCCGTCCACCTCGACACCGCGGTGCCGAACTTCGGTATCCAGGAGTACATGGCGCACGCGGACGAGACGGCGGAGGTCTTCCGCAGCGGCGTGACGTTCGCCGACGGGATGCTGCACGTGTCGGAGGAGCCCGGTCTGGGCGTCGAGTACGACGAGAAGGCCGCCGAGCGCTTCCCCTATCAGGCCCGCTATCTCCCCGTGGCGCGGCGCCTGGACGGCTCGGTGCACGACTGGTGAGCGCCGTGACCACGCCTTCGCTGAACCTGGCCGCGCTCGGCCGGATCGCGCCGGAGCTGCGCCCGGCCGTCGACCCCCGCGAGCTGCGCCCCCGCATCGTCCACTTCGGCCTCGGCGCCTTCCACCGCGCCCACCAGGCGATCTATACCGAGAACGCCGCCGCCCGCTCCGGTGAGCCGTGGGGCATCGCCGCCGTCGCCCCGCGCTCGGCGACGACCGCGGCAGCGCTGCGGGCCCAGGACTGCCTGTACTCGCTGACCGAGCTGCGCCCGGCGGACACCGTGACCCGCGCCGTCGGGTCGGTGATCGACGCCCTGGGGATGCGCCCGGACGCCGCGCGGGTCGACGCGCTGCTCGCCGATCCGGACGTCACCGTGGTGACCCTGACGATCACCGAGAAGGGCTACCACCGCAGCCCCGACACGGGCGCGCTGGACGTCGCGGCGCCGCAGATCGCCGCCGACCTCGCGGCGGGCGCCACGAGCGCGCTCACCACCGTCGTGGGACGGCTCGCCGCCGGGCTCGCCGCGCGGATGCGCGCGGGCGGCGCCCCGCTCACCGTCGTCTCCTGCGACAACATGGCCGCCAACGGCGCCGCGCTCGGCCGCGTCGTGCGCGACTTCGTCGCGGCCGCGCCCTGGCCGGACCGGCAGGCCGTACTGGACTGGATGGCGGCCTCGGTCGCCTTCCCCTCGACCATCGTGGACCGCATCGTGCCCGCGACCACCGAAGCGGACCTGCGCGCGGCGCACACCGCGCTCGGCGTGCGCGACGCGCTGCCGGTCGTCGGCGAGCCGTACCGGCAGTGGGTACTGGAGGACTCCTTCGCCGGGCCGCGGCCGCCGTGGGAGCTCGACGGCGCACTGTTCGTACCGGATGTCGTGCCGTACCAGCTCACCAAGTTGCGGCTGCTCAACGGCTCCCACTCGGCGCTGGCCTACCTCGGCGCCGCGACGGGCTGCACCACGATCGCGGACACGATGGCGACCGGCTGGGGCGAGCGCCTCGTCCGTGCCCTGTGCGCCGAGGTCGCCCCGACGCTGCCCGCGGGCGGCCCCGACCCGGCGGCCTACGCGGGCGACCTGGTCGAGCGGTTCCGCAACCCCGGTGTGCGGCACCTGCTCCGGCAGATCGGCTCCGACGGGTCCCTGAAGATCCCGGAGCGGTGGCTCGACGCGCTGCGTACGCTGCGCGCCGCCGCCACCGCCACCCCGGTACTCGAACTCGCCCTCGCGGGCTGGGCGAACGCCACCCGCCCCGCCGACGACGGCGGTCAGCTCTTCGGTACGACGGACCCCTCGGCGGCCGCCCTGGGCCGCTGCTGGCACGAGGCAGCGGACGACGCGGACGCGGTCCGCCGGCTGCTGCGTGTCCTCGGCGCGGCGGACCTGGCCGGGGACGGCGCGCTCGTCTCCGCCGTCGCCGCCCGGCTCCCCGCGCTGCGGGCCGGCCGGATCGAGGTCTGACCCGCCCCGCACGTCCCGAAGTGCAGTAAGAACAACGGAGTTCACCCATGACGGACACCACACAGGCGGAGCCGGACGGCGCCGTCGGAAGAACGACGCGCGACCTCACCAGAGCGGCCGTCTCCGGCTGGCTCGGCACGGCCATGGAGTTCATGGACTTCCAGCTCTACTCGCTGGCGGCCGCCATCGTCTTCAACAAGATCTTCTTCCCCGACGTCAGCCCCGCGATCGGGCTGATCGCCGCCATGGCGACCTACGGGGTCGGCTACGTCGCCCGGCTCGCCGGCGCCCTGTACTTCGGGCGGATGGGCGACCGCATCGGACGCAAGAAGGTCCTGTTCCTCACCATCCTGCTGATGGGCGCGTCGACCACGCTGATCGGCGTGCTGCCGCCGTACGGCATGATCGGCATCCTCGCCCCGATCCTGCTGGTCGTCCTGCGGCTCGTGCAGGGCTTCGGCGCGGGCGCGGAGATCGCCGGGGCCACGGTCATGCTCGCCGAGTACGCGCCCGCCAAGCGCCGCGGCCTGATCTCCTCCCTGGTCTCCCTCGGCACCAACTCCGGCACGCTGGCGGCCTCCGGGCTGTGGGCGGTGCTGCTCGCCGTGCTGAGCGAGGACCAGCTCGTCTCCTGGGGCTGGCGGCTGCCGTTCCTGCTGAGCTTCGCCCTCATGGTCTTCGCGGTCTGGCTGCGCCGGAACCTCAAGGAGAGCCCGGTCTTCGAGGAGCGGGCCGACGTCGTGGACGGGGTGGCGATGTCCCGCACCGAGGCCGCCGCGGCGGTGGCGGAGGCGGCCGTCGAGCCGGAGCGCGAGAGCGTCATCGAAGCGGGCCTGCGGCAGCGCAAGGGCAAGGCGTTCTTCCTCGCGCTCGGCCTGCGGTTCGGGCAGGCCGGCAACTCCGGCCTGGTACAGACGTTCCTCGTCGGCTACATCGCCACCACGCTGGGCGCCGACCGGTCCGTGCCGACCGACGCCATCGTGTACGGCTCGCTGCTGGGCTTCGTCACCGTGCCGCTGGTCGGCCTGCTCGGCGACCGCTTCGGCCGCCGTCCGGTCTATCTCGTCCTCACCGTGCTGACCATCCTGCTCGCGTTCCCGGTGATGCTGCTCATCGCCTCGGGCAGCACGGCCGGGGTGATGGTCGGCATGATCGTCGGGCTCAACGTCGGCGTGCTCGGCCTCTTCTCGCTGGAGAGCGTCACGATGGCCGAACTGTTCGGCGCGCGAACCCGGTTCACCCAGCTCGCGCTGGCCAAGGAGATCGGCGGCATCCTCGCCACCGCCATCGGCCCGGTCGTCGCGGCCACCCTCACCGCCGTCACCGGCAGCTGGTGGCCGATCGCGGCGATGCTGGTCGTCTACTCGCTCATCACCCTTGTGTCCATCGTCCTCGCCCCCGAATCGCGCGGGCGTGACCTGGTGCGTCTGGAGGACGCGGTATGAAGTCGGTTGTCGTGCACGGTCCCGGTGACCTCCGGATCGACGAACGCCCAGAGCCGGTGCCGGGTGCGGGAGAGGTACTCCTCGCCATGGAGTGGGGCGGCATCTGCGGCTCCGACATCGGCTACTGGAAGAACGGGGCGACCGGCACGGCCGCGCTCAAGGACCCGCTCGTCCTCGGGCACGAGGTCGCGGGCCGGATCGCCGCGCTCGGCAAGGGCGTCAGCGGGCTGACGGAGGGGCAGCCGGTCACCGTCCACCCGGCCGAGCCGGTCGGTACCGACCCGCTGCCCGACAGGCTCGCCGGTCGCACCAACCTCTACCCCCGCGTCCGCTACTTCGGATCCGCCGCCCTCCATCCGCACACCGACGGCGGGTTCAGCGAGTACCGCGTGGTCCGCGCGGCACAGATCCGGCCGCTCCCGGAGAACGTGACCACCGAACACGGCGCCCTCGCCGAGCCGCTCGCGGTGGCGATGCACGCCGTGCACCGCGCCGGTGATGTGCGCGGGAAGACGGTACTGGTCAACGGTGCGGGGCCGATCGGCGCTCTGGTGGTGGCCGCCGCGAAGCACCGCGGGGCCGCCGCGGTGCTCGCCGCCGACCTCTCCGCCGCGTCGCTCTCCGTCGCGCGGGCCATGGGCGCGGACGAGACGGTCGACCTCGGCCAGGGCGGGGCCCTCCCGGAGGACGTCGAGCTGGTCTTCGAGGCGTCGGGCGCGGCGGCCGCGCTCGGCCCGGTCCTGCGCGCGACCGCGCGCGGCGGCACCGTCGTCCAGGTCGGCAACCTCCCCGGCACGGCCGTCCCCGCAGCGCTCGGGGACCTCGTCACGCGGGAGATCACCTGGATCGGCTCGTACCGCTTCGTCGAGGAGATCGACGACGCGCTCCTCGCCCTGCATCAGGGCCTGGACGTGTCACCGGTCATCACCCACCGCTTCGGCATCGACCGGGCGGCCGAGGCGCTGGCCGTCGCCGCCGACCGGACGAGCGGCAGCAGCAAGGTCATGCTGCGGCTGGACGCCACACCGCCCGGCTCCGCGTGACCGTTCCGGGCGTGCGGCACCATGGTGGTGCCGCACGATCCGGAACGAAGCGTGAGGAGGTGCGCGGCGGATGCCGCCGGACAGTACGGGACCGGCCCTGTCCGTGCTGGTCGGGCTCCAGGCTTCGGGGAAGACCACCTTCTACGAGCAGCACCTCGCCGGCCGCCACACGCTGGTGAGCAAGGACCGCTTTCCCCGCTCGGCCCGGAACAAGCAGGCACGGCAGATGCGCCTGGTGGCGGAGGCGCTGGCCGCCGGCCGGCCGGTGGTGGTCGACAACACCAATCCGACGCCGGAGGAGTGGGGACCGCTGGTGGCCGTGGGCCACGCCTACGGTGCGCCGGTGACGGCGTACTGGTTCCCCCCGGACCTCGCGGGCTCGCTGCGCCGCAACGCCGCGCGGGAGGGCCGGGACCGCGTCCCCGACGTCGGGGTCCGCGCCACGTGGCAGCGGCTGCGCAGGCCGTCGCCGGCGGACGGGTTCGACACCGTACTGGAGGTGCGGTTCGACGGCCACGGCGGATTCACGGTACGACCGGCCCCCGGCACCCCGCACCCGTGAGACCGCGTGCCGCGCGGGAGATCGCCATGGCGGTGGCCCTGACCACCTGCTCGTAGGCGCGGACCCTGCGGGCGTCCGCGGGGACGACGATGGAGACGGCCGCGACGACCTGCTCGCCCCGGCCCCGGATCGGTACGGCCACGGAGGAGACGGGCGCGGGCCGTTCCCGCTCGAACAGGGCGACGCCGGTGTTGCGCACCTCCGCCAGCCGCCGACGGAGCCGCAGCGCGGCCGACGGCGACTCGGCACGGGCGATCCGCTCCGCGCGTACGTCCGGATCCGCCGCGGCCAGCAGCACCAGCCCGACACCGGTCTCGTGCAGCGGCATCCGGCCGCCCACCCGATAGGCGGTCTCCACGGCGCCGTGTGCCGAGAGCCGCTCCACGAGCAGGGCCTCGTCGCCGTCCCGCACCGCGAGCAGCACGTGCTGGCGCGTGATCTCGTGCAGGTCCTCCAGGTAGGGCAGGGCGACCTCGCGCAGGCCGTGGCTGCGCGGCGCCAGCGAGGCCACCTCGAAGAGCCGCAGCCCGACGACATAACGGCCCTGTTCGTCGCGTTCCAGCGCGCCCCACTGGTGCAGCCGGGCTGCGAGCCGGGAGGCCGTGGCGGACGGGAGGCCCGCCCGGCGGCCGAGTTCGTTGAGTCCCAGTGCGCGGTGTTCGGAGCTGAAGGCCGCGAGCAGGGACAGCGCACGGTCGACGACCGGATCTCCGCTCCGGGGACGCTTGCCGCGCCTGGGCGCTTCACTGCCCTCGCTCACGTGACTCATCGGGTGAGTGTGACGGACCGCTCCACTCAATGGAACACCCGCAGACGCGGTGACGTCGCGTTCGCATGCTGGTGAACGTCGCGCCGCCGACGGCGGGTTCGGGCCGATGCCCGTCCTCGTACCGCCGCGCGGCGCCCCACCACCGAGAGGAGCAGCATGAGCGCGCACACGCCCCTGCCGTCCGGAGCGGACCAGGCACTCGACAGGTTGCAGGCACAGGTACTGGACACCATCGCGGCAGCGGACCCGCGGCGGGCCGAGGTCGTCCGCGCGGCCGTGCGGCATCTGCACGCCTTCGTGCGCGAGGTGCGGCCCACCGAGGAGGAGTGGCTGGCCGGTCTGGACTTCCTCGTCCGGACCGGACACGCGTGCACGGCCACCCGCAATGAATTCATCCTGCTGTCCGACATGCTCGGGCTGACCTCCGCGGTCGACGAGGTCAACCACGCCGGGCCCGCGGAGGCCACGCCCTCCTCGGTCGAGGGCCCCTTCCACTCCCCCGCGCCGCCGCGCCCGCTCGGTGCGTGGATCGCCGAGGGGCCGGAGCGCGAGCGGGGCCGCCCGATGGCCGTGCACGGCCGGGTGACCGACTGCGCGGGGCGGCCGCTGGCGGGCGCGACGGTGGACGTGTGGCAGGCCGATGACGCCGGGCGCTACGACACGCAGGACGCGGCGCAGCCGCCGGGCAATCTGCGTGCCCTGCTCACCACCGCCGAGGACGGGTCGTACTGGTTCCGCAGCGTGCTGCCGAGCAGCTATCCCGTACCCACCGACGGCCCGGTCGGTGAACTCCTGACGGCGCTGGGCCGGCACCCGATGCGCCCGGCCCACATCCACCTGCGGGTGGAAGCCCCGGGGCACCGCCCCGTCACCACCCACGTGTTCGTCGCCGGTGACCCGTACCTCGACTCCGACGCGGCCTTCGCCGTGAAGGACGCACTGGTGGTCACCCCGAAGGACATCAAGGATCCGGGAGCGGCGGAACGGTGGTCGCTCAGCGCGCCCTTCCTCGACTTCGAGTTCGACATCCGGCTCGTCGCCCGGCCGACGGGCACCGCGCAGGCGGAGCCGACGGAGGTGACGCGGTGAAGCTCATCGGTCTGCTGGACGGCCGCGACACGGTCGTCGGAGTCGTGGTCGGGGACCGGGTCACGCCGCTGGCCGAGGTCCGGGACTTCTACGCGGAGCTGCCGAAGTGGACCGCGCGGGCGGCCGCGGTGCCCCGTGGCGAGCGGCCGCTCGCCGAGGTCCGGCAGGCCCCGCCCGTCCCGCCGTCGGCCCGGGTGCTGTGCCTCGGCCTCAACTACCGCGCACACGCGGAAGAGGGGGTGTACGGCGTGCCCGACCACCCGACCCTCTTCGGCCGGTGGACGGCCTCGCTGTCGGTGGGCGAGGTGCCCGTACCGGTACCGGCGAACGAACCGGGGCTGGACTGGGAGGGCGAGGTCGCCGCCGTCGTCGGGTCCCCCCTGGCGGACGCCGACCCCGTGACCGCGGAGTCCGCCGTGCTCGGGTACGCGGTGTTCAACGACCTCACGGCTCGTACCGCCCAGAAGCTCACCGCGCAGTGGACGCTCGGCAAGAACGCCGACCGCAGCGGCCCGATGGGACCGCTCGTCACGGCGGACGAAGTAGGCCCGCTCTCCGCCGGGTTGCGGCTCACCACCCGGGTGAACGGTGAACTCGTACAGGACGGCAACACCCGCGACCTGATCTTCCCCGTCGGCGAGGTGCTCTCCCTGGCCAGCCGCACCTTCACGCTCCAGCCGGGGGACGTCCTGGTCACCGGAACCCCCGAAGGCGTCGGCTACACCCGCACCCCGCCGCGCTTCCTGCGCCCGGGCGACGTGGTCGAGGTGACGGTCGACCGCCTGGGCACGCTGCGCACGCCGATCGTCGGATCGGAGCGGCGATGAGTGAGCACCACTCTGTCCTGATCGCCGGTGGCGGGCCGAGCGGGCTCGCGGTCGCGATCGAGCTGGGCCGTGCGGGCATCCCGTGCTGCGTGCTGGAACCGCGGCGGACCGTGGCCACCGACCGCCCGCGCGCCAAGACCACCAGCGCGCGGACGATGGAGCTGTTCCGGCGCTGGGGTCTGGCCGACCGGGTGCGGGCCGCCGCGCCGCTGCCGGTGTCGTACGCGCAGGACGTGGTGTTCTGCACCGGGCTGACCGGCCGCGAGATCACCCGCTTCCCGAACGCCTTCGCGCTGCACCGTGAGCGCCGCGAGGAGTTCGCCGAGTGCGGCCAGCAGATCCCGCAGCCGGCCGTCGAGGCGGTACTGCGGGAAGCGGTGGCCGAGTTGCCGAACGTCACCTTCCTGGCGGGTCACCGCCTCGTGGCTGCTGAGGACGGGCCGGACGGGGTACGGGCGCGGGTCGCCGGGCCCGACGGCCTCACCCGCACGGTCACCGCCGACTACCTGGCGGGGTGCGACGGCGCGAGCGGCGTGAGCCGGGCCGCCATCGGCGCCCGGTACGAGGGCAGCAGCGGCGCGCTGCCCAACCTCAACATCACCTTCACCGCGCCCGAACTGACCGAACAGGCCCTGTGCGCCCGCGCGGTGCACTACTGGGTACTGGGCGCGGCGGCGGGCGGCATCGTCGGCCGGATGGACCTGGACGGCACCTGGTGGGCCATCGCGCACGGCGTGGACGTACGGACCAATACCGTCGAACCCGCGTCGCTGGTACGGCAGTTGATCGGCGCCGACCTGGACATCCACGTGCACGCCACCGATCCCTGGTCCGCGCGGATGCTGCTGGCCGACCGCTACCGCGGTGAGCGGGTCTTCCTGGTCGGCGACGCGGCACACCTCAACCCGCCCTGGGGCGGCCACGGTTACAACACCTGCGTCGGCGACGCGGTGAATCTGGGCTGGAAGCTCGCCGCCGTACTGCGGGGCTGGGCGGGGCCGGCACTGCTGGACAGTTACGAGCCGGAGCGCCGCCCGGTCGCCGAGCGCACCATCGCCGACGCCGCGGCCCAAGAAGCCCACCTGGCCCACGCCTTCGCCCATGGCGACATCGACGAGGACACGCCGGCCGGAGCCGCGCGCCGGACCGCCGTGGCCGACGCGCTGGAGGCCAAACGAGGCGAGTTCCACAGCCTCGGCCTCGTCCTCGGCTACCACTACGCCGGCTCCCCCGCCGTCGTGGACGACGGCTCCCCGGTGCCCGGTCACCAGCCCCTCGTCTACCACGGCTCGGCCCGCCCCGGCGCCCGGCTCCCCCACCGCTGGCTGCCCGACGGCTCCTCGCTGTACGACCACCTCGGGCCCGGCTTCACCCTGGTACGCCTCGACGAGGCCGCGGACACCGCACCGTTCGTGGCAGCCGCGGCCGCACGCCGCCTCCCGCTCACCGTGCTGGACCTGCCCGGCCTCCCCGATGCCGCCGCCTACGGGGCCGGGCTGCTGCTGGTACGCCCCGACCAGCACATCGCCTGGCGCGGCCCGGACGCCTCCCCGGCCGGGACGGTCCTGGACACGGCACGCGGCGCCACGCCTCAGCGCACGCGATAAGGCTCAGCGCACCAGCCGTTCGACGAACCCCAGCGAGCGGGTGAAGATCTCCGCCACCTGCTCGTCGGACGCCCCGTACCAGCCGTGGTCCGCGCCGGGGACCGTCCACAGGTCGACCGGTGCGCCGGCCGCCTCCAGGCGGGCGGCGAGGGCGTGGCTGTGGCTGCCCGCCACCATGGTGTCCTCGTCGCCGTGCACCAGCAGGAAGGGCGGGGCGCCCGCGTGGGCGTGCGTGACGGGGCTGGCCGCGCGGGCGAGATCGGGCACGGTGGCGGGCGCCGCGCCCAGGAGCGCCGCTTCGGGCGTGGCCGCGTCCCACGGGTCCCAGCCGCCGCGCGCGGTGGTCAGGTCGCTCGGCCCGTACCAGACGACGGCGCCGGCCGGGGCGGGGCCCGCGTGGCCCGGGGCCGAGCCGGTGAGGGCGAGGAGGGAGGCGAGGTGGCCGCCGGCGGACTCGCCCCACACCGCCGTCCGCGCGGTGTCGATGCCCAGCTCGGCGGAGCGCAGCGCGAGCCAGCGCAGGGCGGCGCGCAGGTCCTCCAGGGGTGCGGGGAAGTGCGCCTCGCCGGAGAGGCGGTAATCGACGCAGGCAACCGCGAAGCCGGCGGCGGCGATGCGGGCGAAGGGGCCGGGCTGCCAGTCCCGCAGCCGCATCCCCATGTCGTCCCGCCGGCCGATGCGCCAGGCGCCGCCGTGCACGTACAGCACCAGCGGCAGCGGACCGTCGGCCGGCTCCTCGGGCAGCCACAGGTCCAGCTCCAGAGGGCGGCTGCCCGCGGGGACGGCATAGGGGACGCCGCGCAGCAGCCGGACGCCGGGGGCGCAGTGCGCGGCGGGCGGCAGCGGGGCGACGTCGGGCGCGGGCGCCGCGATCAGCGCGCGCAGCGCGGCGCTCACCGGGTGCGCCACTGGTGGTCGGGCAGGAACCGGACGTCGAACTCCTGCGGGACGGTGCCGAACTTCTCGGGCGCGGGAATCACGGGCGCGTGCGGCAGGCCCATCTGCTCCGCGGGCGCGCCGAGGTTCTCGAAGAACCGCTCGAAGGTGCCGCCGGGGCCGGCCGCGACGCCGACGACCTGGCTGTGGTGCCGCTCCATGCGGTAGGCATGCGTGCAGTTCTTCGGTACGAAGCCGAAGTCGCCGGTGGTCAGCAGCTTCTCCTGCTGCTCGCCCTCGGTGTCCTCCACGAACAGCCGGACGGCGCCGGCGGTGATGTAGAAGACCTCGTGGGTGTCGGCGTGCACATGGGCCGGGATGATGTCGCCCTTGGGGCCCTCGACCGTGAAGAAGTTGAAGGTGTTCTCGGTCTGCTCGCCGCCCGTGTAGATGGTGATCAGGTCGCCGAACAGGTGGGCGCGGTCACCCTCGCCCTTCTCGATGAAGTAGGGCTTGCCCGGTTCGGCGGGAATGCGCGAGGCGCGCCGGTAGCGGGTGGCGTACTCAAAGGTCATCGGCTCTCCCGGAGGCGTACGACTTTCATGTCAGGCAGCCTGACATCGACTACGTCAGGTAGCCTGACATACGTCCGCGCCGGGCCGCAAGCGACCGGCCGCAGGACGCAGACCCACCCGCCACGCCTGCCGTGAGGTACCGATGGACACCAGCCGCAACCTCCCCCAACTGCTCGGCGAGGCCCGCAACTGGTTCGAACAGGCACTGCTGACGGCCATGAGCGAGACCGACGGCGACACCCCGCCGGTCTCCCCCACCCAGCTCCAGCTCTTCGCCGTACTGGACGAGGACGGCACCACCGTGTCCGAGCTGGCCCGCCGAATGGGCGTCACACGGCAGACCGCCCACCAGGCGGTGCACAGCCTGGTCGCCGCCGGCCTGCTGGAGCAGGCACCGCACCCCGCCTCCGCCCGGCAGCGGCTGATCCGCCGCACACCGCAGGGCACCCGCGCGCACCGCCGGGCGCTGCGCGTTCTGGAGCGACTGGAGGAGGAGCTCGCCGAGCGGATCGGCCGCGGAACGGTCGACGCGCTCCGGGCCGCACTGGAAATGCCCTGGGGGGACCCGCCCGCCGGGTGAGCCGGGCCGTCTGCGCGGGGGGGAATACCGGACAGCCCCGCCTTGCTGTAATAAATGCGGATATTGATGGAGCTGTGTCCCCGGGCCCAACATATAGCCCGTGGGGAAGATCGTTCGGCAGAAGCCCCACGGAGCCTTTCGCCGCGAGGCGACCGCCATCGGTATCCGCACCCAGCCGCCTCGGCCGGCCTCCCCCGACCGGTCGGGGCCCCCTCTGTGGCTCTACGCGTCGCCCGATGAGTTCGCGGGGCGTACGTACACCCCTGCCCGGGCCGCCGCCACGGCGGCTTCCGCCGCGCGCTCGGCCGCTCCCTCGTTCAGTGGGTCACCGCTGGCCAGCGCGCGGTAGTAGAGCGGCGCCGAGACCGCGCGGATGACCTCGTGCGGGTCGGTGCCGGCCGGCACCTCACCCCGCTCGACGGCCTGGTGCACACAGGGTGCCCACTCCTCGATGCGCGCGGCGTAGAAGCGGTGCAGCGCCTCGGCCGTGCCCGCCTCGCCGGCGGCCGCGGCGATCACCGCCTTGAACAGCGGGCCCTGCCGCGGATCGGTGAGAGTACGCCGCACGAGGGCGGCGTTGGCCTTGAGGTCGCCGAGCAGCGAGCCGGTGTCCGTACGCGGCAGGGACTGCTCCGCCATGTCGGCCAGCAGATCGGCCACCAGCCCGGCCGGGCTCCCCCACCGGCGGTAGACGGTCGTCCGGCCGACGTCCGCGCGGCGGGCGACATCGGCGAGGTCCAGCCCCGCGAGCCCCCGCTCGGCCAGCACATCACCGGCCGCCGCCAGCACGGCCGCCCGCACCCGCGCCGTGCGCCCGCCCGGACGCACGGTCCCCGGCTGCTCCGCACCCTCACCCGCCATAACGGCACTCCCGTTCCATTAGCTTCCGATCCCTGCTACGGTAACGCTCAGATTAACGGAACTCCTGACCCATTAATGGTCGTGCATCTCCGTTGCCTTCGTCATCTTCGTTGCCTTCATCGCCTTCGTTGCCTTCATCGTCTTTTGCCATCGCGAGAGGATCGATCATGGAATACCGACAGTTGGGCACCTCCGGCCTCAAGGTCCCGGCCCTGAGCTTCGGCACGGGCACCTTCGGCGGACAGGGGCCGCTCTTCGGCGCGTGGGGCACCACCGACGCCCAGGACGCGCGGCGGCTGGTCGACATCGCGCTCGATGCCGGCATCACCATGTTCGACACCGCGGACGTGTACTCGGGTGGCGCGTCGGAAGAGGTCCTGGGCCAGGCCATCAAGGGGCGCCGCGACCAGGTCATCCTGTCGACCAAGGCCGGGCTGCCCATGGGCGACGGGCCGCAGGACGCCGGCACGTCCCGCTCGCGCCTGATCAGGGCGACCGAGGACGCGCTGCGCCGGCTCGGCACCGACCACCTCGACCTCTTCCAGCTGCACGCCTTCGACGCGCACACCCCCGTGGAGGAAGTGCTCGCCACGCTGGACCAGTTGGTGCGGGCCGGGAAAATCCGCTACGTCGGCGTCTCGAACTTCTCGGGCTGGCAGCTGATGAAGTCCCTCGCGGCGGCCGAGAAGTACGGATATCCGCGGTACGTGGCACACCAGGTCTACTACTCGCTCGTCGGCCGCGACTACGAGTGGGAGCTGCTGCCCCTCGGGGTCGACCAGGGCGTGGGCGCGGTGGTCTGGAGCCCGCTCGGCTGGGGGCGGCTCACCGGGAAGATCCGGCGCGGACAGCCGCTGCCGGCCGGCAGCCGGCTGCACGAGACGGCGGACTACGGGCCGCCGGTCGAGGAGGAGAGCCTGTACAGCGTGGTCGACGCGCTCGACGAGATCGCGCGGGAGACGGGCCGTACCGTCCCGCAGATCGCTCTGAACTGGCTGCTGCGGCGGCCGACCGTGTTCTCCGTCATCATCGGCGCGCGGAACGAGGCCCAGCTGCGGCAGAACATCGGCGCCGTGGGCTGGGAGCTGACGGTGGATCAGGTGGCCCGGCTGGACGCGGCGAGCGCGAAGACCGCGCCGTATCCGCACTTCCCGTACCAGCGCCAGGAGGGCTTCGCCCGGCTCAACCCGCCGCCGGCCGGGCTCGCCGCCCCGTTCGCGGCGTGAAGCACCGCCGGGGTCACAGGGGCGCGGTGGGCTGCTCGGCGCGGTCCACCAGGCGCGCCAACTCCACCCGGGACCGCACGCCCAGGACCGCGAAGATGTTGCGCAGGTGGTGGTCGACGGTGCGCGGGCTCACGGACAGGCGCTGCGCGACCTCCCGGTTGGTGGCGCCCTCCGCCACGCAGCGCGCGATCCGCAGCTGCTGCGGGGTGAGGTCGGCGAGCGGTGCCGGGCGTCCGGCTGCGGGGGCCTCACCCGTGGCGCGCAGTTCGGCGCGGGCCTGCTCGGTCCAGGCGCGCGCCCCGCACCCCTCGAAGGCGACCAGCGCGTCCCGCAGCAGCCCTCTGGCCGGGCCGGGCCGGCGTCTGCGCCGCAGCCATTTGCCGTGCAGGAGCAGGGTGCGGGCGCGCTCGAAGTCGTTGGTGGTGTCCTCGTGGTGCGCGCGGGCCGCCTCGTAGTACGCGTCGGCCGCGGCCGCGTCGCGGTCCTCGGTCCCGGCCCCGGAACCGGCCCCGGCACCGG